>NZ_JBSGFQ010000129.1:0-33384 GCF_053603495.1 Nonomuraea sp. NPDC004186
GCCGGTGCGGCACGGCGGGCGCCCATGTCACGCCATCTGATCCTTGACCAGGAACGACACGCTTCCCTGGTCGTCGGCTCCGGCGTCCAGTGACTTGTCCTCCAATACGGTGGCGGCCACGGGGTCGAGGTAGACACGCGCCCCCTCGGCCTCGACGACCTCGTCCGCCGGCTCCGGAGAGGTGGCCAGCGTAAGGGTGAGCGAACTCGCGCCTTCTCCCTGAGACGAGATGCGAATCCCGCTCTGGGCAGGCTCGGGCGCGGACGCGGTGAGATCGCGGATCGCCTGGGCAGCGTTGGCAGTCAGGGTGAGCACTACGGCTCCTCCTCACGGTCGACGTTCAGGAGTTGCCTGCCCTTCCCCCAACTCACCGGCTCAACCCTTCTTGACTGTTTCTTTGCTCAGATTTCCTGGAGCTCCCTGTGGAGAATGGGGGCCATGGACTTCGCGGAGCAGAGGCAGGCCATGGTGGCGCACCTGCGGAAACGCCAGGACATCAGCGATCCCGTGGCCGCCGCGCTACTGGCGGTGCCGCGCCACCTCTTCGTGCCCGGTGTCGACCCCGGGGACGCCTACCGTGACGAGCCCATCGTCACCAAACGTGACGACGCGGGCCGGCCGATCAGCTCGTCCTCGCAGCCCGCGATCATGGCCACGATGCTCGACCAGCTCGGCGTGGAGCCGGGCCACCGGGTGCTGGAGATCGGCGCGGGCACCGGCTACAACGCGGCGCTGCTGGCCCGCCTCGCCGGGCCCGCCGGGCACGTGGTGAGCGTCGACATCGACGAGGACATCGTCGCGCGGGCCGGACGGCACCTGTCCGCCGCCGGGGCGGAGCGGGTGGAGGTGGTGTGCGCGGACGGCGTCCAGGGGTTCGCGGAGCGGGCCCCGTACGACCGCGTGATCGCCACGGTCGGCGTGTGGGACCTGGCCCCGGCGTGGCTGGAGCAGCTGGGCGCGGGCGGGCGGCTGGTGGCGCCGCTCGACCTGCGGGGCGTGCAGGTGTCCGTGGCCCTCGAACGCGCCGGCGACCATTGGGCCAGCCGGTCGGTGGCGCCGTGCGGGTTCATGCGGATGCGCGGGGCGTTCGCCGGGCCCGAGGCGATCGTGGTGCTGCGCCAGGATCCCGAGCTCATGCTGGGCCTGCCCGAGTGGCGCGAGATCGGCGACGTGCTGGCCGCGCTCGACGCCGAGCCGGACGAGGTCGCCGTCGACGGGGGCGAGGAGGTGGCGTACGGGCCGGGTGTCACGCTGTGGCTGGCCCTGCGCGACTCCCGGTGCTGCGTCCTGACCGGCAGGCTGGGGCAGGGGTACGGCATGAGCATCGGCCTCGTCGACGGTGACGCCATCGCGCTGCTCGGAGGGCGGGGCGCGCACGTGGCCCGCGGCCGGGGGCCCACCGGCCCCGGTCTGGCGGCCCAGGGCCACGGGCCGGGCGGCGCCGCGCTGGCGGCCGACCTGGCCGGGCACGTGCGGGCGTGGAACGAGGCGGGCCGCCCGGAGACGGGCGACCTGCGCATCCACGCCTATCCCGGGCGCGCCGGCGACGAAGGGGAGGGGGCGGTCATCCCGAAGCGCCACACAACCCTGGTGGTCACCTTCGACTGACCGTCCACCCGCCGTCGTGGGTCTTCAGGCGACCGTCCACCCGCCGTCGCGGATGAGGTCGCGGCCGCGCAGCTCGTTCGCCTCGCGCCAGGCCTGCAGGCGCACCGGCGTGATGCGGAAGTAGTGGTACGACTCGGGCTCCTTGCGCGGGTCGAAGCCCGTCTTCGCCGCGAACGCGTCGCCGACCTCGGCCGGGATCTCGGCTTCGGGGATGGCCTCGGCCGTGCCCTCGACGAGGACGACGTCGCGCACCAGCCCCACGCCCACGCGCAGCCGCCCGGAGGCCAGCAGGTTGCGGGCGGTCCGGCTGGCGCTGGTGGTGGAGATCAGCAGGGTCGCGCCGTCCCACAGGAACGACAACGGCACCAGGTACGGCACCCCGCCCTCGTCCGCCGTGGCCACCCAGGCGTCCACGTCGTTCTCGAGCCGGTCGAGGGTGTCCCGCTTGCGCTGGTGGGGCGTGCGGGGATCTGGCTGGGTCATCCGGACTCCGGTCACATCGGCCTCATGGTCGTCGTCATTATCGTTCGCGCCCGGCTCCGCGCGCCCGGGGGTGGGATGTCGGGTTTTGGGGGAAGGGTTGATTACGCACTGTATTTGAGACGTATCACAATGTCATAGGAAATGCTCATGCGCACACTGTTGCTGGCCGCCGTGGCCCTCGCCGCTCTCGGGGGCTGTGCCGACGTGCCGACGGACACCGCGGGCCTGGTGTCGCGTACCGACACCCAGCCGTCCGAGCAGGACAAGGCCTGGATGCGGGGCATCCACGAGGCCAACCTGGCCGAGGTCCAGGCGGGGCAGCTCGGGGTGGGCAAGGGGAGCACGGCGCGGATCAAGGCGATCGGCAAGATGCTCGTCGTGGACCACACCAAGCTGGACACGCAGGTGACCAACGCGGCCACGCGGCTCCACATCCCGCTGCCCATGTCCCCGAGCGCCGACCAGCGCGCCATGCTGGCCGAGCTGCAGGACTCGCCGCGCGACGAGTTCGACCAGGACTTCACGGCCGCCATGATCAACGCGCACCAGCAGACGCTGGCGGCCACGAAGGTCGAGATCTCCCACGGGACCTCGCCGACGGTGGTGGCGCTGGCCAGGACGGCCGAGCCGGCGCTGGTGGCGCACCTGACCGCCTTGCGGCAGTCCGGGGGCGGCCAGCCCACGCAGACACCCACGGAGTCGCCGACTGGGTCGCCCACTGGGTCGCCCACTGGGTCGCCCACCGAATCGTCCATCGGCACGCCCACGGAGACGACTCCGGGACCGGAGACGCCTCACGGCGAGTAGAGCTCGATCTCGTTGAGCATGCTGCACGTCCGGCCGAGCTCCGGCTCGCAGCCGGAGGTCGGCTCAGTGACGATCTTGATGTGCCGGCCCGTGCGGTCGATCTCCTGGTATCGCATCGCGTAGTCCGTCCGGTCCGTGATCGTGACGACGGGCTCGCCCCAGGAGCGGCCGTCCTCGGAGACGTACACGCGGGCCCCGGCCGGATGGCCCGGGCGCAGGCTGAGTCCGATCCGGGTCAGCGCGTACGGGCGGTCCAGGTGCAGCACGTACCGGCCGCGGCCCCGGGCGACGGCGCTCGACCAGTAGCCGGTGCTGCCGTCGAAGGCCCCGCCGGGACGGCTCCTGGGCCGGCCGGTCCAGCGCATGGTGGTCTCGACGCTCAACCGGCCGCTCCGGCGCATCGCGGCCAGGTCCAGCAGGCCGGGGCCGGGGGGATCGATCGTGAACAGCTGCCGCTTGATCGCGTACCAGCCGTGGTTCTCGAAGCGCCCGTGCGCCGGGCAGGCGGTCTCGTCCAGCAGGCCGTCGCGGCGCACGCCGGGCAGCTTGCAGTTGTCGAACACCTGGATCAGCCGGTGCGGGCCGAGCGCCGCGATCCCGGTGTAGCCGGACGAGCCGTGGACGGGCCAGATGCCGTCGCGGTTGTGGTACGTCACCCGCGGCTCCAGCCACTCCTCGCCGAGCCCGTCGGGGGAGACAGCCAGCCAGTTGTCCGGGCGCCCGGCGCTGAGCACGAGGACGCCGCCCGGCATCAGCAGCAGCCGGGGCGCCACGCCGCGGACCACGCAGTCCTGCCCCGCGAAGCGCAGCTCGCCGACCGGCGACCAGGTGCGCCCGCCGTCGGTGGAGCGGCTCTGGTGCAGCGTGGAGAACCGGCCGCCGTCGCGGCGCAGCACCGCCAGCAGGCTGCCGTCCATCGTCTGCGCGATGCTCGCCTCGTTGTAGACCAGCCCGTCGGACGGCGGCCCGATCACGCCGCGCCGCTCGAACGTCCGGCCGCCGTCCCGGCTGGCGTACAGCTCGGCCTGGTACATCCCCGTGTCGCGGTACTGGGCGTACATCGTGATCAGGATCGTGCCGTCGGCGAGCTGCACCGGCAGCCCGTGCGTGGCCCCGCCGGGCAGCAGCTCGCCGGGCGTGGTCAGCGCCGCCTCCGAGCGCACCCAGCTCTCCCCGTCCTCCAGCGACGACGTGGTGAGCACGCCCAGCGTGCCGGTGTGCGGGCCGGTGACCTGCAGGTAGTACTCGGTGGCGAAGTAGCGGCCGTCGAGCAGCTGGATGGGCGCCTCGCGGAGCGGCGTCAGGTTCGCCGGGCCGAACGCGAGCCCGCCGTCGTCGGAGACCGCGACCGAGTTGGTGAGGGTGACGATCTGGTCCACGTTCGTGGTGAAGGTGCTGATCACCTTCTGCCGGGGAGCCCCGCCGGGGCCCACGACGTCGAGGACCGAGACGTTCGGGAAGCCCGCGAAGTCGAGCCGTTCGGACTCCGTCGGCTCACGGTCGACGGGCGGCGGATTGGGATGAATCCAGTCGGGTGAGGAAGCAGTATCGATCAGGTAAGCCTCGCCCGGGATGGACGGCTGGGAGTGATCCGGTAGCTGGCAGTAACCGGCCGCCGCCTGCGTCGCGTCGGGCGGCGCGGGCAGTCCCGCGGCCACCGACAAGGCCACGACCACGGATCTTGGCACCCACACCGGCTCGCTCCCCGCATCTCTCCCGAACTGACCGAACCGTTCGGACTCTAGATGATCCACGCTCCGTAACACCGGATTCACCTGCGGGAAGTCGCGGGTTCACGGCTGCCGCCGATCGGGCGGCGGGGGACCCATACTGGTTTTGTTAAGTACCAGTTGACAGGAAACCCCTCTCTGACGACGATCGGGACGGCACTATTAAGTGTCAATTTACGTAGGTCGTGGGTCGGGAGGTGGCCCCAGATGAGCATCGAGCCGAGGGCGAGAGTGGCCCCAGAGCGAGTGCTGCCAGGCCCGGTGCCTCTGGCGCCGGAGACAGCCGCCCAGCAACGGGTGGTTCAGCGAATCTGCGCCAGAGTGGCGCCCGCCGGCGTGGACGTCGGCGTCGACGAAGTACCCCCGGGCGGCCTGCAGGTGTGGATCGACACCCCGGTGCCGGTCCCCGCGCCGGAGTCCTGGGTGCTCTACCACCGCATGGCGCGCGAGGTCGCGCTGGTCGGCTGGCACTGCGAGGCCGACGCCGACCGGCTGCTGGTCCTCGGCTGGAGCGCCGCCTGCCTGCACAACCGCGTACGCCTGCTCCAGAGCGGGCTGCGCCGACTGACCGACTTCGAGTCGACCGCGCAGCGGGCCGTACAGCTCGAAGGGCGGCGCCCGGACGAGCCCGCCACGGAGATCGTCGCCACCGTGAACGCCTCGGTCGAACGGCGGCTGCGCTGGCCCGAGCGGCTGGCCGAGCTCGACGGGTTCGAGCGCAGCTCGGGGCTGTCCCACCTGCAGCTGCTCCTCGCCCAGGTCATCGGATTGGAGGCGAAGGTCTCGGCCGCCTGCGCGGAGCACCTCGTCATGGCGCGGGTGCTGGCGCGGGCCGTCTGCGAGCAGTACGCCCGCCACTCAGACCTGTCGCGCGCCCAGCGCGACGTGCTGCTGGAGTCGCGCCGATGGGTGCACGCCAGCTCCATGATCCGAGGCTCGGCCGGCGCCCGGCCGAGCACCGGTGGCACCGCCGGCCGTCCCCACATGGGGCTGGCGGAGCGCCGCATCGCCGCGAGCGTCATCAACCACGGCGTGCCGCGGGCGACCCCCGCGGCCGTCACTCCGGTGGTCGACCACCTCGACCACAGGGAGGGCGCACGCTGACCCAGATCCGCTCAACGGCGAGCGGTCGCCCGGAAAAACCCCATCGAGTCCGGTAGGAGAGCTCCCGTCATGCGAACCCCCCCGCACCTGCCCGCCAGAACCATCCGCGACACCCGGGACACCGACATCCGGCCCCGCCGGCACCCCTACGGCCTGCACGAGGTCCCCGTGCAGTCGGCGCCGCTCGGAACCCTCGACCTCCCCGACACCACCACCGAGCCCGACGAGTACGTCGAGCAGCGGCTGCTCGGCATCAGGGAGATGTCCAACCAGGCCATCGGCTCCATCGACGACCTGCTCCAGCACACCGCGTGAGCCGAAAGAGGAGAGTCATGCAGGACCTAGAGCGACTGGAGCTGAAGTCGCACGACGTCGGGGGTCACCAACCGCGTTCCGTGGCGGGCATCGACGCTCCGCGCAGCCTCGACGAGGTACGCGCGCTCGTACGGCAGTCCATGAGGACCGGCCGCCGCCTCTACCCGATCAGCACCGGCAAGAACTGGGGCATGGGCTCGGCCGTGCCGGTCACCGACGACAACCTGGTCGTCGACCTGAGCGGCATGAACCGCATCCGCGGCCTCGACCTGGAAGCCGGCTTCGCGGTCATCGAACCCGGGGTGACCCAGGCACAGCTCGCCGAGGCGCTGCGCGACACCCCCTGGATGCTGAACGTCACCAACTCCTGCGCCGACACCTCCGTCGTCGGCAACGCCCTGGACCGCGGCGACGGCACCTTCCGCTCCCGGGTGCACGACGTGGCCGGGCTGGAGGCCGTGCTGGCAGACGGCAGCGTGGTCACCACCGGCGGGCTGGACCCGGCGGGGCGCTACCACGGCCGGGTCGCCGGGCCCGACCTGACGCCCGCCTTCGTCCAGCACAACCTGGGCATCGTCACCGCCATGGCCGTCGCCCTCGTACCGCGCCCGCAGACCGTCGGCCTCGTCTACGGCCGCATGCCGCGCTCCCAGGTCGGCGTCGCGCTCGACGCGATGGCCGGATTCCTGCGCCGCGGCAACCCCGCCGACGGGATGTTGCGCGTGCGCGAGCTGGCGCTCGTTCCGAGCCACGGCGACTGGTTCCTGCCCAGGGGCGTCGACCCCGACCTGTTCACCGTCATGGGGCCGCTGCTCGGCAGCGACGCCGCCGTCGAACTGGCCGAGGAGCTGCTGCGCAAGGCGCTCATCGAGGTCGAGGGCGCCGAGTCGCTGCGCGTGGTCGACGCGGCCGAGGTGGGCCCCGACGACCCGCTCTACCCGAGGGCGCTCATGTCCCAGGGCATCCCCACCTGCCTGGGCGTGCGCAACGCCCTCCGCGTCACCTCTTGCGACCAGATCGACGAGGGCCAGACCGGCTTCCTGGCGTTGATGCCGCTGATGCCGACGCACGCCCGCAGGACCGAACACATCCTGGCCGCCCTCCAGACGGCCGTGGACGCGCACACCACCGCGCTCATGGTCGAGTGGAACCTCGTCAGCCGGCACATGGCCAACGGCGTCATCCAGATCTTCTTCGAACGAGGCGCGCCGGACGCCCCCTACCGCGCCCACCAGCTCCGCAACGACGGCAACTGCCTGCTGCGCAGCCACGGGTGCGCCATCTACCGCTCCGACATCGACCACGCCGCCGCCGACGTGTGGTCGGAGACCAGCACCGCCAGCCTGGGCATGCTGCACCGGCTCAAGACCGCCCTCGACCCGGACGGCCTGCTCTCGCCCGGCCGCTACGGCGCATAACCGAACGACCCACCTCCGCCGGTCGCACATCCGGAGTGTGCCGGTCGGCGGAGACCACTCATAGCTTGGAGGTGACCACGTGCGTTCGTCACCAGCGCGGGGGACGAGCACCATCGACCGTCGTCACGCCGTGATGCTGCGGCTGGTCGGTGCGGGTGTCATGTTGACGGTGATGGCCGACACCACGGCCACCACCCTGGCAGTCGGAGTCCTGCGGTACACACCCGCCGGGGCCGGCATGCCGCTGGGTGACCTGGTCTGGCTGACCAGCGCGGCGTTCATCCCGATCGCGGCGCTGCTGGCCACCGCGGGCCGCTGGGCGGACCTGTTCGGCCGCCGACGGGTCCTGGCCGTCGGGCTCGTGGTGTTCGTCCTGGGCGGTGTCGCCACCGTCCTGGTGGACTCCTGGTCGTACGTCCTGGCGGCACGGGCCGTCCAGGGCGCCGGTGCCGCGGCGATGATCCCGGCCAGCCTCGGGCTGCTGCTCGGAGAGCTGCCGGAGTCGCAGCGGCGCGGCGCGATCGCTCTCTGGAGCTCCGCCTCCGGGCTGGGCTGCCTGCTCATGCAGGCGGGTGGCGGCTGGCTGGTCGTCTCCGTCGGCTGGCGGGCCCTGTTCGTCCCTGACGTCGTCATCGGCGTCGCGCTCCTGATCGCCTGCGCCGCGCTTCCGCCGGGTAAGCGCGCCGGCGCCAGGGGCCTGCCGGACGTCCTCGGCGCGTGGCTGCTCGCCGCGGGCATCGCGGTCATCGTGCTGGCCATCTCCAAGGCGATGGCCTGGGGCATGGACGTGGTGTGGCTGGCGCTGGCCGCGCTGGCCCTGCTGGGCGGCGCGTTCGCGCAGGCCAAGCACCACCGCCTGCCCGCGATCGACCTGGCCCTGTGGCGGCGTCCCAGATTCGTCTGGGGCTGGCTCGCGACCTGGGGCTTCGGCGCCCTGTCGTACGGGCTGCTGACCGTGCAGCCGCTGTACCTGCTCCACCTGGGCTACCCCATGCTCGAGGTGGCCATGTGGCTGACACCCACGTCGGTGGCGGTCGTCGTGACGAGCTTCCTGGCCGGGCGGATCGTCAAGCGGGTCGGCGCGTACGGGCTGATCTACGCGGGCTCGCTGCTGTGCGGCGGCGCCTGCGTGCTCGTGCTGACACAGGCCGGGCCCACCGTGTGGGGCCTGATCGCCAGCGTCGTGGTCGGCATCGGCGTCGGCGCGCTCGCGCCGGGCACCTCCGTCGCCACCACCCTGGCCGCCCGCCCCCACCAGTACGCCTCGGCCGTCGGCGCGGCCACCATGGCGCGCATGGTCGGCGGGGCCGTCGGCGTCGCCGTCGTGTCGGTCGTCATCGACCACCCGTTCATGACCGGCCCCTTCGCGGGGCTGGCCGGCGCGCTCGCGATGTGCGTGGCCATCTCCGTGCTGATCGGCGCACTGGCCCTCACCAAGATCACCCGGCTGCGGACCGACCCGGGCGACGTCATGATCAAAGTGCCGCGCCGGATGCTGCTGGAACTGCGCATGACTCTCGCCACCGTGGCGGCGGAGGCCGACGCGTTGCTGCCTGCCGAGACCCGCACACCCCCCACGGACCACATCCCGCGGCCGCGGGCGGCCGAGCCAGGCCCGCTCGCCGGTTCCCGCGGGAACCCGAACTAGTTCAACCATTCGAAAGGGCTCTCGTCATGGCAACCACATCGTGCGACGTAGCGATCGTCGGCGCCGGGCTCGGCGGCTGCTTCCTCGCCTTGCTGCTGCGTCGCCGCGGACAGCGCGTCGTCGTCATCGAACAGGGACCATCGGTCCCCAGCGCGGGCGCGGACTTCCTCAAGCCCCCCGGGCTCCGGGTGCTGGCCCGGCACGGGCTGGCCGACTTGGTCGGACGCCATGGCCTCAGGCGCGACACCATCCGCTACTACCACGACGGCGACCCCATCCAGGAGTGCCGCTTCCCGGAGGGAGGCTTCCTCGTCCGCCCCTACCGGGAGCTGGTCGAGCTCATCTACACGAGCTGCGTCATGGAGGGCGTCGAGTTCTGGTTCGACGCCAGCATCGACGACATCGCGATCGGCGACGGCCGCGTGGAGGAGCTGACGCTCTCGAACGGGCGCAGGCTGCGGGCCGGCGTCGTGATCGGCGCCGACGGCACCAGGTCGGCCGTACGGCAGGCGCTCGACATCGAGCAGCGCACGCTGCCGTACGAGCGGCTGCTGATGCGGGTGGCCACCGTCCCGCTGACCGCCAGCGTCGCCCAGCTCAACCGGCTGTACTTCAGCTCGGAAGGCTGGTTCGCCTACCTCTACCCGATCAACAGGGACCAGGCCAGGGTGTTCGTCGGCCTGCCCCCCGAGGACGACAAGGAGATCTTCCAGGACGGCATCCCCGCGCTGCTCGACGCGCTGAAGAAGTTCGTCACCGACAGCTCGGACGCCTTCAACGTCCTCCAGCCCGCGACCTGGCAGCGGATCAAGGTCTCCTCGATGCGGGTGGCGGAGTACCACAGGGGCAACGCGGCGCTGCTGGGCTCGGCCGCGTTCGCCTGCCACCCCATGACCGGGATGGGCATGAGCTACACGCTGCACGACGCCGAGCTCCTGGCCGACGTGATCTGCGCGGCCGGCGGCGACGCGGACCTGCTCGATCGGCTGCTGTCCGCCCGCTACGAGCCCCGCAGGGACGCCCACAGGCAGCTGATCGACTACGGGGACGCCCTGGCCGCGACCTTCCACGACCGGGCCGCCTACCTCGCGGCCTTCCGCCCGGACCTGCACATCTACGGCGACGCCGCGGCCCTGCAGCCGATCTGAGCCGGTGTCCCCGCCGCCCGCCATTCCCCACCAGAGGTGAGGTCGTCCAGTGCCACGCTGAGTGCGATGGACCGGCCCTGTCCCCAGGCGGCGGGGGCGCCCACCGGGCGCCCCCATGGTAGGGCGGGCACTACCAAGAGAACGGGTGACAGCGGGGGTCCGCCGGACCCCCGTCTCTCGCGATGCTGATGAGTGATCACATACGACTCGTCAGCATCGGAGAGAAACGTGGGGACTGTGGGGACCGCCGCCGTTCGGCGCGGCAGCGACTTCGCGAGACTGTCACGCCGCATCGCCGAGGCGGGGCTGCTGGACAAGCGGCCAGGCTATTACGCGGCCAGGATCGGCATGGTGTCCGGGCTTTTCGCGGGGAGCTGGGCGCTGTTCGCCATGGTCGGGGACTCCTGGTGGCAGATCCCGGTCGCGGTGCTGCTGGCCGTGGCCTTCGCGCAGGTGACGCTCCTGGCCCACGACCTGGCGCACGGGCAGATCTCCCGGTCGCGGCGCATCAGCAGGATCGCCGGGCTGCTGGTGGGCAACCTGGCCGTCGGGCTCAGCTACGGCTGGTGGATGGACAAGCACACGCGCCACCACGCCAACCCCAACCATGAGGAGCACGACCCCGACGTCGCGCCCGACAGCCTGATCTGGTCGCAGAAGCAGGCCGAGGAGGCGCGCGGGATACCCCGGTTCATCGGGCGCTGGCAGGCGTTCCTGTTCTTCCCGCTGCTCACCCTCGAAGGCGTGAACCTGAAGGTGTCGAGCTTCCGCGCGCTGCGCCGCCCCTCGCTCAAGAACAGAGGGCTCGAAGGGCTGCTGCTGAGCGCGCACGTGCTCGCCTACCTGGGGGCGGTCTTCCTGGTGCTGCCCTTCGGCACGGCGCTGGTGTTCGTGATCGTGCACCAGGCCTGCTACGGCGTCTACCTCGGCTGCACGTTCGCGCCCAACCACAAGGGCATGCCGGTCCTGACCGCCGAGGACGAGCTGGACTTCCTCCGCCGCCAGGTCCTGACCTCCCGGAACGTACGCGGCGGGCGCCTGGTCAACACCGCGCTCGGCGGCCTGAACTACCAGATCGAGCACCACCTGTTCCCCAGCATGCCGACCGCGAACCTGCGCAAGGCGCAGCCCATCGTCCGCGAGTACTGCGAGCGGCTCGGCGTCGACTATCTCGAATGCGGCCTGTTCGCGTCGTGGGGCCAGGCCCTGCGGCACCTGCACGAGGTCGGACGCCCGCTACGCGAGGCGGCATCGAGGGCGGCCGGGCCCGCCTCTGCGGAGCAGAGGCCATAAGCAGGTGTTGGTAGGGTTTAGTCGCAAATAGGCGGATCTGAGCGGGTGGGGATAGGTGGAGGTCGAACAGACAGCGCTGCCGGGAATCGGGCTACGACACGACTTCACCACCCGCAAAGGACAGCGGGTCGGCGTCGTGTCCCATCGCACCGGTCGCCGGGACCTGGTGATCTACGACGCGGACGATCCCGACGCCGTCTGCCACGTGGTCAAGCTCAACGACGAGGAGGCCGACGCCCTGGCCGAGCTCCTCGGCGCCCCCCGCATCGTGCAGCGGCTCAACCAGCTGCACGAGCAGGTCGAGGGCCTGGTCAGCGTGCAGCTGCCCGTCCCGGACGGCTCCCCCTACGCCGGGCGCCCCATGGGTGACGCCCGGGTGCGCACCCGTACCAGCGCCTCCATCGTGGCCGTCGTGCGCAGCGGGCGGGTCTTCGCCAGCCCCGGCCCCGACTTCGTGTTCGCCGCGGGCGACGTCGTGGTCGTCGTGGGCAGCGAGGACACCACCGCCGAGGTGGCCGGCATCCTGGCGGACGGGTAGGGCCGCGGGTGCACCACACCGCGGTCCTCTTTCTCGAGTTCGGTGCCATTGTCCTCGCCCTGGGAATCCTGGGCGCCCTCGCGCTGCGCGTGGGCATCTCGCCCATCCCGCTCTACCTGATCGCCGGCCTGGCGTTCGGGACCGGCGGGGTGCTGCCGCTGGCGACCAGCGACGACTTCGTCTCCGTCGGCGCGGAGCTGGGCGTCGTCCTGCTGCTGCTGACGCTCGGCCTGGAGTACAACGCCGACGAGCTGGTCACCAGCCTGACCGGCAACGTCCGCGCGGGCATCGTCGACCTGGTGCTGAACGCCGCCCCCGGCGCGATCTGCGCATTACTGCTGGGCTGGGGCCCGGTCGCGGCCGTGGCCATGGCGGGCGTCACGTACGCCACCTCCTCCGGCATCACCGCCAAGGTGCTGTCCGATCTGGGATGGATCGGTAACCGGGAGACGCCGACGGTGCTGTCGCTGCTGGTCTTCGAAGACCTGACGATGGCCGTCTACCTGCCGATCCTGACGACCATCCTGGCCGGGCTGAGCCTGGCCAGCGGGGCGGTCGCGGTGGGCGTCGCGCTGCTGACCGTGAGCGCGGTGCTGGTGGTGGCGCTCAAGTTCGGGCGCTTCATCGAGGCGTTCGTGGCCAGCCCCAACAACGAGGTGCTGCTGCTCAAGGTGGTCGGGCTCGCCCTGCTCGTGGCCGGGCTCGCCCAGCAGCTGAACGTGTCGGCGGCGGTCGGCGCGTTCCTGGTCGGCATCGCACTGTCCGGCGAGCTCGCCGAGGACGCGCAGGCGCTGCTGGCGCCGCTGCGCGACCTGTTCGCGGCGGTGTTCTTCGTCTTCTTCGGCCTCCAGACCGATCCGGCGAAGATCCTTCCCGTGGCGGGGCTGGCCGCGCTGCTCGCGGTGGTCAGCATGATCACCAAGCTGCTGACCGGCGCGTACGCGGCCAGGCGGGCGGGCATCGGCAAGGCGGGTCAGGCGCGGGCGGGCATCGCGCTCATCCCGCGCGGCGAGTTCAACATCGTCATCGCGGGCCTGGCGGTGGGCGCGGGCGCCCACCCCGACCTGGGCGCGCTGGCGGCGGCGTACGTCCTCATCCTGGCGGCCTTCGGGCCCCTGGCGGCCAAGCTCGTGCAACCTCTCATCACCTCCATCGCCAAGCGGTCCTGATCCGCTAGTTTGTTCGCATGACCCAGCCCACCGAGAAGACGATCTGGTCCACCGACTGGGACAGCCTGGAGATCTCCGGCGAGAGCCATCGCCGGGTGCTGTTCCAGGACGTGGACATGACCGAGCTGGTCGATCACGGCTCCTCCTTCGAGGAGTGCCACTTCAGCAACGTGCGCTTCAACGTGTCGGTCCACGACGACGCCCGCTTCGTCAACTGCACGTTCACGCGGTGCTCGTTCTTCGACGCGACGTTCGACGGGTGCAAGCTGACCGGCAGCGTGTTCGACGGGTGCACGTACGGGCTGCTCAAGGTCGAGGGCGGTGACTGGTCGTACGTCGGCCTCGCCGGCGCCGACCTGCGGGGCAGCGTCTTCCGCGGCACCCGGCTGCGGGAGGCCGACCTGTCGGGCGTCCGGCTGGAGGGCGCCGAGCTGCGGCGGGCCGACCTGTCGGGCGCGTCGCTGCGCGGCGCCGACCTGACGCGGTGCGACCTGCGCGGCAGCGACCTGAGCACGCTCGACCCGCTCACCGTCACGCTCAAGAACGCGATCATCGACCCGTTCCAGGCGACGGTCGTGGCCGGCGCGCTGGGGCTCGACGTACGCGAGTAGGCGGCCACCGAGATCGGCTGCGGATACCGGGCGGGCAACGCAGTATGGCCGTGTGAAAATCACCGATCTCCTCCCGGCCGAGCGGGCCGTGGCCGAAGCCGTGCCCCACGGCAGGGAAGTCGACCTGCGCTCGGGCGACCTCGACCCGGCCGTTCGCGCGCAGGCCCTGGCCGAGCTGCTCCTCGGCGAGCACGGCGGGCCCAAGCCCGCGCTGCGCCTCATCGGCGCCCGGATCACCGGCCTGCTCCACCTGGCCTTCGCCGAGATCGGCTTCCCGATCACCCTCGAGCAGTGCGCGTTCGACGAGGCGCCCGACCTGTACCAGGCGCGCACCCGGTTCCTCAGCCTGAGCGGCTCCACGCTGCCCGGCCTGATCGCCTCGAACATCCAGGTGGACGGCAACCTGCGCCTGGCCGGCTGCCACGTCACCGGCGAGCTGCGCCTGTCCGGCGCGCGCGTCAGCGGCAACCTCAACCTCAACCGCGCCCACCTGGACAACCCGGGCGGGGTCGTCGTCAACGGCGAGCACCTCGACGTCGGGGGCAACCTGCGGGCCCAGGACGGCTTCAGCAGCCACGGCGAGATCTTCCTCACGGCCGCGCGGATCGGCGCCGCCGTGAACCTCGACGACGCCCGCCTGCACGCGCCCGGCGGCATGGCCCTCGAGGCGTCCAACCTGACCGCCCAGGTGGGCCTGCTCGCCCGGAGGATGACCGTCGACGGGGAGATCTGCGTGCGCTCCGCCCGCGTCGGAGGGCCGATCACGCTGCGCGGCTCGCGCCTGCGCAACCCCGGCGGCATCGCCGTGCGCGGCGGCGGGCTCAACGCCGAGGGCGGCCTGTTCCTGTCACTGGTCGATGCCGAGGGCCAGGTACGCCTGGGGAGCGCCGCCGTCGCCCGCTCGCTCAACCTCGACGGCGCCACCCTGCGCAACCCGGGCGGCGTGGCCCTGGCCGGCGACGGCCTCACGGTGGACGGCGCCCTGCACGCCCGCGACGGGATGACCGTGGAGGGCGAGATCAGCCTGCTCGACGCCTCCGTCACCGGCCCCGCCCACTTCGAGGGCGCCAGGCTGGCCAATCCAGGCGGCTCGGCCCTGACCGCCAACGGCATCACGGTCGGCAAGGTGCTCAACCTGTGCAGCGGCTTCTCAGCCCAGGGCCGGGTCCGCCTGACCAACGCGCAGGTCGGCAGCCGCCTGTGCTTCGACGACGCCACGCTGGAGGCCCCCGGCGAGGTGGCGCTCAAATGCTGGCGGGTGGAGGCGCGCGAGCTGGCCCTGCGCACCGCCGCGCCCGTCCGGGGCACGGTGGAGCTGCGCCACGCGCGCATCGGCGTCCTGCGCGACGACCCCGGCGTCTGGCCGGACGCGATGCGCATGGACGGGCTCGCGTACGAGGTGCTCGACCCCATGCTGCCCGCCGCCGGACGGCTCGGCTGGCTGCGCAGGGATCCCGAGGGCTACCTGCCGAACGCGTACGAGCAGCTCGCCGCGATGTACCGGCGGCTGGGGAGCGACGCCGACGCCCGCGACACGCTCCTGGCCGGCCAGCGGCGGCGGCGCGCCACCCTCCCGTGGTACGCCGGGCTCTGGGGCCACCTGCAGGACGTCACCGTCGGGTACGGCTTCCGCCCCTTACGCGCGGCCACCTGGCTGCTGGCGCTCCTGGCCGTGGGCACGATCGTGTTCGGCCTGGCCGAGCCGCCGCCGCTGAAGCCGGGGGAGGCGCCGCCGTTCCACGCGCTCGTCTACACGCTGGACCTGCTGCTGCCGATCGTCGACTTCGGGCAGGAGAAGGCGTTCAACCCGCTCGGCGGGACGCAGTGGCTCGCGTACGGGCTGATCGCCGCCGGCTGGGTGCTGGCCACCACGATCGCCGCGGGCCTGACCAGGTCGCTGCGCCGCGCGTAGGGGCGGTCAGCCGCTGACGGCGCGCAGGGCGCCCGGAAGGCGGCCGGTCAGGCGGTCGAGCGCGGCCGAGGTGGCGGCGTCGGCCGGCAGGTAGACGACCACCCGCTGGTCGTCGTAGGAGAGCTCGAGCTGCTCGCGCTTGAGCCGCAGCTCCCCGGCCAGCGGATGCGCCAGCCGCTCCACCGGGGCCGGCAGCGGCGGGGCGGGCCGGGCCGGCCGTCCGCTGAACGCCTCGCCCGCCGCGAAGGACAGCTCCGCGACCAGCTCCTGCGCGAACGGGTCGGCCTTGGTCGCCGCCAGCTTGAGCGCGGCCGCGTGCTCGTCGGCCACGCGGTCCCACTCGGGGTAGGCGGCCCTGGCCCGCGCGTCGGCGAAGACGTACCTGACCATGTTGGGCGGATCGCCGTCGAGCAGCCCGACCGGGCCGTACAGCCGCTCGAACCCCGTCGTGCGGGCGAGCACCTCGCCCACCCGGTTGAGCAGCACGGCGGGCGCGGGCTCCAGCCGGTCGAGCACCGCCCGCACCGTCGGGCGCACCGTGCGGGCCGGGGCCTCGGCCGCGGCCGGGCACAGCCGCACGTCGCCGCTGGCCACCTTGGCCAGCTGACGCACGTGGACACGCTCCTCGTGGGTCAGCCGCAGCGCGTCGGCCAGCGTGATGAGCACCTGCGTGGACGGGTTGCGGTCGCGGCCCTGCTCCAGCCTGGTCAGGTATTCGACGCTCACCCCCGCCAGGGTGGCCAGCTCGGACCTGCGCAGCCCCGGCGTGCGCCGCCGCGGGCCGCCGGGCAGCCCGACGTCCTCGGGCTTGACGGCCTCCCTGCGGGAGCGCAGGAACGCCCCCAGTTCGTTGTCATCCACGGGCCACGAGTGTAGGCCCGGTGACCGGCCCGTAGCGTGGCCCCGCGAGGGCCAGTCTCAGCGCGGTCTCCCTCGCCCGCCCGGTGTCCACGAGCCTGGGACGCATGGAGAACATGACATTGGCAGTGATCACCGGCAGCGTTCGCGAAGGGCGGTTCGGCCCCAGGATCACGGAGTGGCTCACGGAGCGGGCGCGCACGCACGGGCTGTTCGACCTCGACGTGATCGACCTGGCGCAGACGCCGCTGCCCGCGGTGATGCCCGCCACCCCCGAGGAGCTGGCCGACGTGGAGTCCCGCCCGGAGGACCTCAGGCGGCTGGCCGCGAGGCTGGCGGCGGCGGACGCGTTCGCCGTGGTGACGCCGGAGTACAACCACAGTTTCCCGGCCTCGCTCAAGAGCGCCATCGACTGGCACTTCACGGCGTGGATGGCCAAGCCGGTCGCGCTCGTCTCCTACGGCGGGTACGGCGGCGGGGTGCGGGCGGCCGAGCACCTGCGGCCGGTCTTCGCCGAGGTGCACGCCGTGACGATCCGCAACACGATCAGCTTCGACCAGCACTGGAGCCGGTTCGGCCCCGACGGCGAGCTGCTGGACCCGGAGGGGCCCGACGTCGCCGCCAAGGCGCTGCTCGACCAGCTCGGCTGGTGGAGCGGGGTGCTGCGGGACGCCCGCCGGACCACCCCCTACGTGGCCTGAGGCCCTAACACAGGGCCATCGCCGTCTGCCACACGCCGGGCAGCGCCGCCAGGACCAGGTCTCCCTTGCGGCGCCGGTCCCGGCGCGTCTCCGCCCCCAGGTCGGCCAGCAGGTCGCGGAAGCCGTCCTCGTATCCGTGCTCGTCCGCCTGTTCACCCGCCTGCTCACCCGCCAGGGCCCGCTTGGCCAGGCAACGCGCGTAGGTGGCCACCAGCCAGAAGATCGCCTCCCGGTGCAGGCCGCGCCCGATGAGCTCGCGGGTGCCGTCGATGGCGATGGGCCGCGCGGCCGGGGTGATGTCCGAGTCGAACGGGTAGGAGGGGACGCGGACGGCCGCCGTGGCGTCGAACACCTTCTCCAGCACGGCCAGGTGCCGCTCGACCCGGGCCGCGCTCAGGTGCGCGGCGCCCAGGAGTTCGAGCAGGCTCTCGTGGAAGTCCAGCCGCCCGTGCTCGGCGAGCAGCTCGCCCACGTCCACGTAGCGGCGCCGGATCGTGGGGTTGCGCAGCGCCGCCACCAGCAGCACGTGGGTGGTCACCCCGGTGCCGAACAGCCACGAGTTGACCTGGTCGGGCAGGGGAGCCCGCTCGTCGATGCCGTTGATGAACCCGCGCACCCGGTCCATGGCGTTGGTGCACCGGGCCAGGATCCACGGCCGCTCGGCGAAGTCGCGCGAGACCACCCGCTGGATCTCGGTCAGCCGCCCGGACGGGTCGGCCAGCACGCAGGGGAGGTGGAAGCTGCCGGCCAGGTGGTAGTCGCTCAGCACCTCGTGCGTGGAGCCCAGCTCGGAGACGGAGGAGACCTCCAGCAGGACCCCTCGGTAGGCGAACTTGCCCAGGCGGACGGGCTGGTCCGCGATCACGATGACGTCCACGTCCGAGGTCGCGGCCAGCTCGGCGGCCGGGTCGGCCCACAGGGCCGACCCGGTCAGGAAGGCCCCGTCGAAGCCCGGTAGCGCGGCGCCTTCCTCCAGCACCCACTGCCGAGCGATCTGTCTGGCTTCCTCAATCCGCATCCACTTCCTCCCGATCTGGGCCGCGGCGCGCGGTCCGGATCAGAACGAACGCGCCCAGCACGACAAGCACCACCAGCCCGCCCCAGATCCAGCCGGGAACCCCCGCGGAGGCCGCGGGCCGCTCGCCGGCCGCCGCGGCGGACCCGACCGCCCGGGGCGGCGTGCTCGCCGTCGGCCCCCCGCCGATGGACGAGGGCGAAGCCGATGAAGAAGGTGATCCTTTCACGCTGAAGGGGATTTCGCCCTCAATGGGATGCCCGTCGGACGAAACCACCCGCCACGCGATGACGTACGGGCCCGGGGGGAGCGGCTGCGGGACGTCGGTGAGCACCTTCGGCCCCTCGAGCACCGGCTTGCCGAGCGGGACCTCCTCGCCCGCCGCGTCGTGCAGCACGACGAACGGGAACTTCACGCTCGCGCTGTATTCGAGCTCGATCTCGTCGACCGAGCCGACCTGGGAGTTCTTGGCAGGCGAGCTGCTCTTGAGCGCGTCGTGCGCGAACGCCGGCGACGCGGGGAATATCAGGACGAGGGCGCACGCGAGTGCCGCCCCGATGATGTGTCGTGGCAGGAACGCCATGATGGGTCTCCAGAACGATCTCCCGGACGCGCGCGTGGCGCCGTCCGGACACAGGCAAGGGTACGCGCCCCGCCGGGCGCGCCAAGGACTCGTGCGTCAGCCGAAGTGCCTCGGCCCCTGGGGTGGGCCTCGCCTGAGGATCGCGCCGGAAACGGTCCTTCCCGCGTACGCGGTCAGGTACGGGGTGACCGGCCGCCACGAGGGCCGCGCGGTCCCGGCCGGGACGGCGGCGGCGGGCAGCGGGACGATCAGCCGCGGCGCGCCGTACAGGCGGATCATGAGCCACAGCGCGCGCTCGCCCCGGTGCAGCCACCAGGCCGTCAGCCCCGCCATCGTCAGATGGACCAGCGCCATGCCGGGCGCGGGATGCCCGTGCGCCGGACCGGCCTCGGCCGCGGGCGTGAGCCGCTCGAAGAGCTGGTGCAGCAGCATCTGGGTGCCCACGGTCGCCACCAGCACCGCCACGGCGCCGCGCTCGCGCCCGTCGATCAGGTACGCCAGCCCGAGCGCGGCCAGCACCCCGGCCAGGTAGACCTCGAACGGCACCAGACCGCCGCCCGCCAGCGCGTGCCCGCCCGCCGACACCGCGCCGCAGACCGTCGCGAACACGACGGCCCGCACAAGACGCAGCACTGACGACGCGCAGGACACAGCCGACATTCTCCAGGAAGGTCGGGAGAAATTCTCAGATTTCCACGGGGAATTACCCTTTTGGCCGGTCCGGGCGGCCCCGCGATCGGCGTCGTAGCAGGTCATCCGGCCCATATCCGACTCTCCGGACACAGGCTCGGCGACGCCGGAACGCCGCGATGTTCGTTTGTGAAAGGGACGACCCGCTATTGACACTTTTTCACCGGCGCTTTCCCAGCATGGGATATTCGCCTGCGGCGTGGCGTTGAAGAGCGCCTCGCCGCAACTGTAACCATCGTACCGATCTTGTCGGCCCGTCCGGCGGGCGGCAGAGGCCGGATCCCGGCCTGACGCATTCCGAAAGGTACGGTACATGTCCACTCCCAATTCACGGACAATTGCCCCAGTCAATTCCGCTTGGCCCAAGGCGCGTCACGCGATGAGATGGGCAGTGAGCGGTTCTCTTTCGATGGTCCTGGTCGCCGCCCTGGTGCCGGCGGCGAGAGCGGACGACGACGACGACCGCGCCGACCGCACCGCGGACACCGCGGAAACCGCGGACGCCGCTGCGGACACCGCCGCGGCCGCGGACACCGCGGACACCGACGACCGCCGTCGCCGCCGCCACCGCCATCGCCACTTCCCCCTCATCCACGGTGACCGATGCAGTCCGCACCTCTTCTTCAAGGTGCACACGCTCTCTCCGCGGAATTTCTTCCTGCCCCGCAGCAACTTCGTCGACGGGCCCGGCGGCACGGTCACGGCGTCGGTCACCCGGGAGCACGAGGTCCGCGCGTTCCTGGAGACCGAGAACGAGAGGCGGAAGGCCGTCTCCACGACTGAACCGCTCACCCGCGTGGAACCGATCACCACCCAAGAAGTGGTGCGCGAGATACGCAGGATGGGGCTGCCGCACCTCGAAGAGCGTCACATGGTCTTCACCGGCCACGAATACAGCCGGGAGATCACCAAGGGGATGTACGGCCATCTGTGGTACCGCGTCTTCGGCTACCGCATCGGCTGGTCGGCCTGGCAGGTGATGGGCACGTGCCGCGACGTCAGGGTCGCCAGCGGATTCGCCAACATCCCCGCCAGGGTCGAGGGCTGGCGCTACTGGGAGACCAAGTATCCGACCTTCAAGCACCGCCGTCTGCCCTGGAAGCCGTGAGCGTACGGCGCCGTTGGCCACGGGCGCGCGGGCCGTGGGACACTGCTCGTGGCGCCGGGCCGGCGTGCGCCCCGCGCGGGCGCGGAAACCGCGGACAGAGGCAGCGGCAGACATGGCGACTCCCCCTTCGATCCGGGTGGTTCTCGTGGAGGATCACGCCATGGTCGCCGAGGCCATCGGGCTGGCGCTGGCGCGGGTGCCCGACATCGAGGTGGTGGCCCAGACCGGCAGCGTCGCCGGGGCGGTGGCCGAGACCGGCAGGTGCCAGCCGGACGTCGTCGTGCTCGACCGGCGCCTGCCCGACGGCGACGGGATCGCGGCCATCGGGCGGCTGGTGGCGGCGGCGCCCAAGGCGCGGGTGCTGGTGCTGACCGGCGAGGCGACCGTCTCCGTGGCGGCCCGCGCGGTGGCGGCCGGGGGCGCCGGGCTGGTGGTGAAGTCGTCCCGGCTGGGGGAGCTGGAATCGGCGGTGCGGGAGGTGGCGGCCGGCGGGGTGGTGTTCGCGCCCGGGCTGCTGCCCGGAGTGCTCGACCGGCTGACCGGGCGCGCGGGGCTCCTGGGGTCCGCGCTGACGGCTCGCGAGCGGGAGACGCTGCTGCTCCTGGCCGACGGCATGGGCGCGCGCGAGATCGGCGAACGGCTCGGCGTGGCCCGCAACACGGCGCGCAACCATGTCCAGCACGTGCTGGAGAAGCTGGGCGCCCGGACCAAGCTGGAGGCGGTCGCGCTGGCCCGCAGGGAAGGGCTGCTCGACTGACGCATGTGCACCATCTCGCGTCCCACAGGTGTACCAGGCAGCCTGGCACGGATGCGTCTCGTGATCGGATAATGGCTACCCGAAAGTAGAGGGGTGGTCAGCGAGAAGGCCTGGCAGTACCAGGTGGACACGCCCCTGCCGAAGGAGATGGACAGCATCACGGCGGCGCGCCGGATCGTCCGCCGAGCCCTGGCGGAGTGCGGCTACCAGGGCTACCACGAGGACGTCCTCCTCGTGGTGTCCGAGCTGGTGACCAACGCGCTCGTGCACGGCGACGGCCCGCCGTCCCTGAGGATGCGGGGCAGCGCGGCGCAGGTGCGGGTCGAGGTGGGCGACGCCGGGGAGCGGCTGCCCGAGCCCCGCGAACCCGGTCCGTCGAACGGCTGGGGCCTGCACGTCGTCCGGCTCCTGTCCACCGGCTGGGGGACCACGCCCGTCGACGGGGAGAAGGGCGGAAAGGTGGTGTGGTGCGAACTGGCGCCCCGCCTCGCCCCCCTCCAGGCCCGCGCTTACGACTCCTGAACCTGCCGGGAGGGTTTGGGTCATCGGGCCACGTCGTGAAAAGCTGCGGTATGGCCGTGGATAATCCTCCACAAGCGGATATGGAGCTGCTCGTCCAGAGCATCCGCGATTACGCCATCTTCATGCTCGATCCCCGCGGCAGGATCGTGAGCTGGAACGCCGGGGCCCAGCGCATCAAGGGCTACACGGCCGAGGAGATCATCGGCACCCACTTCTCCGTCTTCTACCCGCCCGAGGACGTCGCGGCCGGCAAGCCGTTCACGGGGCTGGAGGTGGCCGCCGCCGACGGCCGCTGGGAGGAGGAGGGGTGGCGGGTCCGCAGGGACGGCACCAGGTTCTGGGCCAGCGTGGTCATCACCGCCCTGCGTGACGGGCGCGGCGAGCTGCGGGGGTTCGGCAAGGTGACGCGTGACCTGACCGAGCGGCGCAGCATGGCCAGGGCGCTGGACGAGCGCGGCCTCCTGCTCGGCCACCTGGTCCAGGCCCAGGAGCGGGAGCGCCGCCGCATCGCCTCCGACGTGCACGACGACACCATCCAGTCCATGGTCGCCGTCGGGATGCGGCTGCGGGCGATGGAGGAGGGTCTGCCCGAGGAGCACGCGGCCGACGTGCGCGCGCTCGGCGACGCCGTCGAGGCCGCCGTGGGGCGCCTGCGCGACCTGGCCTTCCGGTTACGCCTGCCCGGTGAGGGGCTGGCGGAGGGGCTCGCCTCGTACCTGGAGCGGGAGATGGCGGGGGTGGCGTACGAGTTGATGAACCGCCTGGACGGCGAGCCGCCCGCGGAGGCCGCGATCACCGTCTTCCGCATCTGCCAGGAGGCCCTCACGAACGTCCGCAAGCACGCCGGAGCCGCCGCCGTCGCCGTGGAGCTGGCCTGGCTCGACGGGGGCGTCCACGTCCGCGTGCGCGACGACGGGGTCGGGATCACCCGCCAGGAGGGCCAGGACGGCCACTTCGGGCTGATCGAGATGCGCGAGCGGGCCGAGACGGCCGGCGGCTGGTGGAGCATCCGCGGCGCGCCCGGCGCGGGCACGACGGTGGACTTCTGGGTGCCGGCCGTCGCGCGCCGCCCGTCATGATCCCGTCATGATCCCGGCGTGATCAGCGCGAGGGTCTGGCGGGCGATCTCCCATTCCTCGTCCGTCGGGATGACGAGCACGGCCACCTCCGCGCCCGGCGGCGAGACCGCCCGCTCCCGCGCCGACCCGTCCTGGTTGAGCGCGGGGTCCACGGTGACGCCGAGCCGGTCGAGCCCGGCCAGGGACTCGGCGCGGGTGGCCGCGTCGTGCTCCCCGACCCCGCCGGTGAACACGATCGCGTCCAGCCGCCCGAGCAGCGCGTAGTAGGCGCCGACGTACTTGCGGATGCGCCGCGTGTAGACCGCCAGGGCCAGCCGGGCCTCGGCGTCGTCGCGGGCGCGCACCTCGCGCATGTCGCCCGTCCCGGCCAGCGCCAGCAGGCCGCCGTGGCGGTCGAGCCCGCTCTCCACCTGCCGCGCGTCCATCCCGTTCACGCGTGCCAGGTAGCCGGCGAGCGCGGGGTCGACGTCGCCCGAGCGGGTGCCCATGACCAGTCCCTCCAGGGGCGTCAGGCCCATGGAGGTGTCGACGCTGCGCCCGCCGGAGATCGCGGTCGCGCTGGCCCCGTTGCCCAGGTGCAGCACGATGAGGTCGAGGGTGGCCGGATCGCGGCCGAGGAAGGCGGCGGCGCGGCGGGAGACGTACGCGCAGGAGGTGCCGTGGAAGCCGAAGCGCCGCACGCCGAGCCGCTCGCGCCAGTCGCGCGGCACCGCGTACGTGTACGCCTCGGGCGGCAGCGCCAGCTGGAAGGCGGTGTCGAACACCGCCACCTGCGGCACCCCCGGAAAGGCGCCGCGCGCCACCCGGATCCCGGCGAGGTTGACCGGATTGTGCAGGGGTGCGAGCGGCGCCAGCTCCTCGATCGCCCCGATGACGCCGTCGTCGACGAGCACCGCCTCGGTGAACCGGGTACCGCCGTGCACGACGCGGTGCCCGACCGCGACCGGGTCCAGCTCGGGCCCCGCCGCCTCGAACGCCTTCATGACCGCGGCCAGCCCCGCCTCGTGCCCGGGGAACGGCTCCTCCGACACGTAAGGAGGCCGGTCCCCGGCGTGGTGCGTCAGCCGCCCGCGCTCCTCGCCGATGCGCTCCACGAGCCCCCTGGCCGGGCGCTCGCGGGTGCGGACGTCGACGAGCTCGTACTTGATGGACGACGAGCCCGTGTTCAGTACGAGGATGCGCCCGGCCACGTCCACGACCTGATCTCGGGGGTGTCCTCGCCGGTCTCGCGCGTGTGGGCGCGGGCCCGCAGCCGCTCGTCGCTCATGCGCTGGCGCAGGTGCGCCGCCGTGGTGCCGAGCCCGGGCACCCGGTCGATGACGTCCATGACCAGGTGGAAACGGTCGATGTCGTTCATCATGGCCATGTCGAACGGCGTCGTCGTGGTGCCCTCCTCCTTGTAGCCGCGCACGTGGATGTTGGCGTGGCCGTGGCGGCGGTAGGTGAGCTGGTGGATCAGCGACGGGTAGCCGTGGAAGTCGAACACGACCGGCCTGTCGGCGGTGAAGAGGGCGTCGAACTCGGCGTCCGACATGCCGTGCGGGTGCTCCGTGGGCGGCTGGAGGCGCATGAGGTCGACCACGTTGACGACGCGTACCTTCAGCTCGGGCAGGTGCTCGCGCAGGATCGCGGCGGCGGCGAGCGTCTCCTGGGTGGGCACGTCGCCCGCGCAGGCCAGCACCACGTCCGGCTCGGCGCCCTCGTCGGTGGAGGCCCACGGCAGGATGCCCAGGCCGCGCGTGTTGTGCGCGACGGCCTCCTCCATCGTGAACAGGTCCAGCACCGGCTGCTTGCCCGCCACGATCACGTTGACGTAGTCGCGCGAGCGCAGGCAGTGGTCGGCGACCGACAGCAGCGTGTTGGCGTCCGGCGGCAGGTAGACCCGCACCACGGACGCCTTCTTGTTGATCACCACGTCGAGGAAGCCGGGGTCCTGGTGGCTGAAGCCGTTGTGGTCCTGGCGCCACACGTGCGAGGACAGCAGGTAGTTGAGCGAGGCGACGGGCCGCCGCCAGGGGATCTTCCGCGATGACTCCAGCCATTTCGCGTGCTGGTTGAACATGGCGTCCACGATGTGGATGAACGCCTCGTAGCAGTTGAACAGCCCGTGTCTGCCGGTCAGCAGGTAGCCCTCCAGCCAGCCCTGGCACAGGTGCTCGCTCAGCACCTCCATCACCCGGCCGCCGGGGGCCAGGTGCTCGTCCGTCGGCAGCATCTCGGCGTTCCACGCCCGGTCGGTGGCCTCGAACACCGCCGACAGCCGGTTCGACGCGGTCTCGTCCGGTCCCATCAGCCGGAACGTCCGCGGGTTGGCGATGATCACGTCACGCAGGAACCCGCCCAGCACCCGCGTCGGCTCGCTCGACTGCCCGGCGGGCGCCTTGACCTCGACCGCGAGCCGGCGGAAGTCCGGCAGCCGCAGCGGCTCCAGCAGCTCCCCGCCGTTGGTGTGCGGGTTGGCGCTCATCCGGCGCGTGCCGCGCGGCACGGTCTCCAGGACCTCCCGCACGGGCCCGCCGCCGGCGTCGAACAGCTCCTCCGGCCGGTACGAGCGCATCCACTGCTCGAGCATGCCCAGGTGGGCGGCGTTCTCGCGGACGTTGGCCAGCGGCACCTGGTGCGCCCGCCAGGTGCCCTCGACCTGCTTGCCGTCCACCTCGCGCGGCCCCGTCCAGCCCTTCGGCGTCCGCAGGACGATCATCGGCAGCCGGTCGGCCCTGCCCTGCTTGTACGCGGCCATCTGGTCGAAGGCGGTGTCCAGGGCGCGCGCCATCTCCTCGTGGTCCGGCCCCACCACGTGGGGGCGGTAGCCGTAGCCCTCCATGAGCTTGAGCAGCTCTTCCTCGGGGATGCGGGCGAGCACGGTGGGGTTGGCGATCTTGTAGCCGTTCAGGTGCAGGATGGGCAGCACGATGCCGTCGCGGTCGCGATCGGTGAACTTGTTGGAGTGCCAGCTCGCCGCGAGCGGGCCCGTCTCGGCCTCGCCGTCGCCGATGACGCAGGCCACGACCAGGTCCGGGTTGTCGAAGGCGGCCCCGTACGCGTGCGCGAGCGAATAGCCCAGCTCCCCGCCCTCGTGGATCGACCCCGGCGTCTCGGGCGCCACGTGGCTCGGGATCCCGCCGGGGAAGGAGAACTGGCGGAACAGTCGCCGCATGCCCTCCACGTCCTGCGAGACGTCCGGATAGCGCTCCGAGTAGGTGCCCTCCAGCCACGCGTGCGCCACCGCGGCGGGGCCGCCGTGCCCCGGGCCGGCGATGTAGATCATGTCCTGGTCCCGCTCCCTGATCACCCGGTTGAGGTGGGCGAAGCAGAAGGTCAGCCCAGGCGTGGTGCCCCAGTGGCCGAGCAGGCGCGGCTTGATGTGCTCGGGCCGCAGCGGCTCGCTCAGCAGCGGATTGTCCAGCAGGTAGATCTGCCCGACGGACAGGTAGTTCGCCGCCCGCCAGTACGCGTCGATATGGTCCATCCTCTGCTGCTTCCTCCACAGAACATGCTGAATCCACCAAACGCCGGATAAGGTGCCGAATATGGCATTCAGGAGTTCGCGCTGGTACTCGGGGAACGACCGCAACTCCTACATCCATCGGGCATGGATGCGGCGCGGCCTGCCCCGCGAGGCGTTCGAGGGCGGCAAGCCGCACATCGCGATCGCCAACACCGCCTCCGACCTCACCCCCTGCAACTCCCACCTGAACGAGGTCGCCGAGAGCGTCGCCAACGGCGTCTGGGAGGCCGGCGGCGTGCCGCTCAACCTGCCGGTCGTCTCCCTGGGCGAGACGAACGTGCGCCCCACCGCCATGCTCTGGCGCAACCTGGCCGCCATGGCCACCGAGGAGATGCTGCGCGCCAACCCCATCGACGGCGTGGTGCTGCTCGGCGGGTGCGACAAGACCATCCCGTCGCTGCTCATGGCCGCCTCCTCCGTGGACCTGCCCGCCGTCGTGATGCCCGGCGGCCCCATGCTGACGGGGCACTTCCGCGGCGCGCCGCTCGGCTGCGGCACCGACGTGTGGCGCCTCAGCGAGGAGGTACGCGCGGGCACGCTGTCGCGCGAGGCGTTCCTGCGGTCCGAGTCGTCCATGATCCGCAGCCGCGGCCACTGCAACACGATGGGCACCGCCTCCACCATGGCCTGCATGGCCGAGGCCCTCGGCATGACGATCCCCGGCACCGCGGGCACCCCCGCCCCCGACAGCCGCCTGCTCGAACGCTCCCACGAGACCGGCCGCCTGGCCGTGGACCTCGTCCTGGAGGGCCGGCGCCCCAGCCAGGTCATGACCAGGGCCGCGTTCCTCAACGCCATCGTGACCCTGGCCGCCGTCGGCGGCTCCACCAACGCCGTCGTCCACCTGCTGGCCGTCGCGGGCCGGCTCGGCGTGGACCTCAGCCTGGACGACTTCGACCGCACCGGCGCCGGGGTGCCGTTACTCGTGGACCTCCAGCCCGCCGGACGCCACCTGATGGACGACCTGTTCCGGGCGGGCGGCCTCACGGCCGTGCTCAAGGAGGTCGAGGACCTGCTCGCCCCGGAGGCGATCACCGTCACGGGCCGCCCGCTCGTCGAGCACCTCGCCGAGGCCGAGATCTGGGACGAGAGCGTCATCAGGCGCCGCTCCGACCCGCTGCTGCCCGACGCCGGCATCGCCGTCCTGCGCGGCAACCTCGCCCCCGGCGGCGCGGTGATCAAGCCCGCCGCCGCCTCGCCCGAGCTGCTGCGCCACCGCGGCCGGGCCGTCGTCTTCGACAGCATCGAGGACGTGTACGCCCGCCTCGACTCGCCCGGCCTCGACATCGACGAGACCTCGGTGCTCGTGCTGCGCGGCTGCGGCCCCAAGGGCTACCCCGGCATGCCCGAGGTGGGCAACCTGCCGCTGCCCGCCAAGCTGCTGGAGAAGGGCGTGCGCGACATGGTGCGCATCAGCGACGCCCGCATGAGCGGCACCGCGTACGGCACGGTCGTCCTGCACACCGCGCCCGAGGCGGCGGCCGGCGGCCCGCTGGCGAAGGTGCGCACCGGCGACCCGATCGTGCTCGACGTGGCCGCCCGGCGGCTCGACGTGGACATCCCCGACGCCGAGCTGGCCGCCAGGGAGCCCGTGAAGATCGGGTACGCCCGGCCCGTACGCGGCTGGGAGCGCCTCTACGTCGAGCACGTCACCCAGGCCGACCGCGGCGCCGACCTCGACTTCCTCATCGGCTCCAGCGGGGACCACGTGGGCCGAGAATCCCACTGAGCCCCAAAAACTCCGCTCCGCCGTGCGCGGAATGAGGCCCTGTGGGTAAGCGGTTCCAGTGGGAGATCTGCGAAGCTGGCTGACGCCACGGTCTTAACGGAGCACGACAAAGGTGCGGCGGTCAGACGAGCAGGTTTCCCATTGGCAGGGACAATGGTGATCCGGTTTGGCGACACGAGGAGGAAGCGTGAACGGCGACATCACCCAGAGCCAGGAGTGGGCGGCTCTCGGCAAGCACCATGAGGAGCTGGCGGGCAGGCGGCTGCGGGAGCTGTTCGCGGAGGACCCGGGCCGTGCCGGGCGCATGACCGTGACCGCCGGCGACCTCTTCCTCGACTACGCCAAGCAGCGCGCCACCGGCGAGACGATCGACCTGCTGGTGGCCCTGGCCGAGCGGGCGGGGCTGCGCGAGCGGATCACCGCGATGTTCGGCGGCGAGCACATCAACGTCAGCGAGGACCGCGCCGTCCTGCACGTCGCCCTCCGCCTGCCGCGCGCCGCCGAGCTGGTCGTGGACGGGCAGGACGTGGTCGCCGACGTGCACGCCGTGCTCGGGAAGATGAGCGCCTTCGCCGACCGGGTCAGGTCCAAGGAGTGGAAGGGCGCCACCGGCAAGCCCATCGAGACCGTGGTCAACATCGGCATCGGCGGCTCCGACCTCGGCCCCGCCATGGCCTACGAGGCGCTGCGCGACTACGCCGACGCGGGCGTGGCGGCCAGGTTCGTCTCCAACATCGACCCGGCCGACATCACCGGCAACCTCGCCGGCCTCGACCCCGCGACCACGCTGTTCGTGGTCAGCTCCAAGACCTTCACCACGCTCGAGACGCTCACCAACGCCCGCGTCGCCCGCCGCTGGCTGGTCGAGGCGCTGGGCGAGGACGCGGTGTCCAAGCACTTCGTGGCCGTCTCCACCAACGCCGCCAAGGTCGCCGAGTTCGGCATCGACACCGACAACATGTTCGGCTTCTGGGACTGGGTCGGCGGCCGCTACTCCTACGACGGCGCCATCGGCCTGTCCCTGATGATCACGATCGGCCCCGAGCGGTTCCGCGAGATGCTGGCCGGCTTCCACCTCATCGACGAGCACTTCCGCAGCGCCCCGTTCGAGGCCAACATGCCGGTGCTGATGGGCCTGCTCGGGATCTGGTATAACGACTTCTTCGGCGCCGAGACCCGCGCCGTGCTGCCCTACAGCCAGCGGCTGCACCGCTTCCCCGCCTACCTGCAGCAGCTCACGATGGAGTCCAACGGCAAGTCCGTGCGCGCCGACGGCACCCCCGTCCCGGTCGCCACCGGCGAGATCTTCTGGGGCGAGCCGGGCACCAACGGGCAGCATGCCTTCTACCAGCTCCTCCACCAGGGCACCCGGCTCGTGCCCGCCGACTTCATCGGCTTCGCCGAGCCGTTCGAGGACCGCGAGGGCATGCACGACCAGCTCATCGCCAACCTCCTGGCCCAGACCTCGGCGCTGGCGTTCGGCAAGACGGCCGAGGAGATCGCCGCCGAGGGCACGCCACCCGAGATCGTGCCGCACAAGGTGATGCCCGGCAACCGGCCCACCTCCACGATCCTCGCGCCCAAGCTGACCCCCTCGACGCTGGGCCAGCTCGTCGCGCTCTACGAGCACATCGTGTTCGTCGAGGGCACGATCTGGGGGATCGACTCCTTCGATCAGTGGGGCGTCGAGCTGGGCAAGAAGATGGCGCTCGACCTGGCGCCCGCGCTCACCTCCGAGGACCCGCCCACCGGGCTCCCCGACGCCTCCACCGAACAGCTCGTGCGGAAATACCGCGAGCTGCGCGGAAGGCGTGTCTGACATGCGCCACGCGTCCGGGACCGAGCACAGGAGGGGCGCGGAGCGGGCGAGGGCGCTGGTGCTGTTCGGCGTCACCGGCGACCTCGCGCGCAAGATGATCCTGCCCGCCCTCTACCGCCTGACCGCCGACAGCAGGCTCGACCTGCCCGTCATCTGCGTGGCCAAGACCGACCTCGGCCTCGACGGGCTGCGCGAGCACGTCCGCCAGGCCGTCGGCGGCGTGCGCGACGCGGCCTTCGACAAGCTCGCCGGAAACCTGCGGCTGGTCGCGGGCGACTACCGCGACCCCGAGACGTTCGCCACGCTCCGCGAGGAGGCGGCGGGTAAGGGCTTCCTCGTCCACTACCTCGCGGTGCCGCCGTCGCTGTTCGCCACGGTCGCCGAGGGCCTGGCCGGGGCCGGGCTCAACCACGACGCCAGGCTCGTCGTGGAGAAGCCGTTCGGCCACGACCTCGCCTCGGCCCGCGAGCTCAACGAGGAGCTGCTCAAGCACTTCGACGAGGACCACGTGCGGCGGGTCGACCACTTCCTGGCCAAGGAGCCGGTCGAGGACCTCATGGTGTTCCGGTTCGCCAACACGCTGCTGGAGCCCATCTGGAACCGCAGCCACATCCGCAGCGTCCAGATCACCATGGCCGAGGACTTCGACGTGCGCGACCGCGGCGCCTTCTACGACGCCAACGGCACGATCCGCGACGTGGTGCAGAATCACCTGCTGCAGCTGCTGGCCATCCTCGCCATGGACCCGCCGCCGTCCACCGACGCCCGCGCCCAGCTCGACGAGAAGTGGCGGGTGCTGCGCGCCGTGCAGGCCATCGACCCCGCCGACGTCGTACGCGGCCAATACTCCGGCTACCTCGACACCCACGGCGTCCGGCCCGAATCCACCACCGAGACGTTCGTCGCCCTGCGTGCCTACATCGACAACTGGCGCTGGGCCGGCGTGCCGTGGTGCATCCGCTCCGGCAAGGGGCTGCCGACCACCGACCTGGAGATCGTCGCCGAGCTGCGCAAGCCGCCGGTGACGATGTTCCACGGCGGCGACGCGCCCCCCGGCCCCAACCTCATCAGGTTCCGGCTGCAGCCGGACGCGGGGGTCACCTTCGACCTGCTGGCCAAGGAGCCGGGCAAGCAGCACACCAGGCCGGTGCCGGTCAGCGTCGACTTCACCAAGGTGCTCGGGCCGATGGAGGCCGCCTACGAGCGCGTGCTGGCCGACGCCGTCAGCGGCGACCCGCGGCGGTTCGCCAGGTTCGACCTGGTGGAGGAGTCGTGGCGGATCGTCCGGCGGGTGCTCGACCTGCCGGACCGGCCGCTGCCGTACGAGCGGGGCTCCTGGGGGCCGGAGGCGGCCGAGAAGATCGCGCCGGGCGGCTGGCACGAGATCTCGACGACGTTCGACTGACGCGGGAGCGACGCCGGTGGCGAGAGGGGCGAGCTGTGGTTGACCATGGTGGGATGGACATCATGAAGGTGGTCGAGCAGGCGAAGGACGCCGCGACCGTCAAACGCGTCTTCGGTGAGCCCGTCCAGCAGGGCGACGTCGTCGTCATCCCGGTCGCCCGGGTCGTCCAAGGGGGCGGCGGCGGGGACGGCCGGGGCAAGGGGGAGAGCGGCGAGGGCGGGGGCAGCGGCGGCGGCTTCGGCTTCAGCGCCACGCCCGCGGGCGTCTACGTGCTGAAGGACGGCGAGGTCAGCTGGCGGCCCGCCGTCGACGTCAACCGCATCGTGCTCGGCGGCCAGATCGTGCTGATCGTGGCGGCGCTGACCGTCCGCTCCATCCTCAAGAAGCGGCGGCGCGGGCGCTGACGTGCTGATCGACCTGCTCGACGCTGAGCTGCCCGCCCGGGACTTCCTGGTCCCGGGCTCCAACCTGCCGGTGCGCCAGGCCCGGCTGGACGGCATGTCCTCGCTCGTCCGCTTCCCGCCCGGCTGGGCCAGGTCCCAGCGCGGCCACTACCTGGCTGGGGAGGAGTTCGTGCTGCTGGAGGGCGAGCTGTCCGTCTCCGGCATCACGTACGCGGCCGGGCAGCACGGCTGGCTGCCCGCCGGGACGCTGCGCCACTCCGGCGCGGCCCCCGGCGGCGCGCTGGCGTTCACGGCCTTCGCCGGTGAGGACACCTGGGTGCCCAGCGACCTGGACGAGCCGGACGGCCCGAGCCTGCGCACGCCCCTGGAGAGCGTCGTCATCCCCGAGGGCGGCCTACGGCTCACCCCGCACTCCGTCCTCCTGGACACGCCCGTCGCCCTCGGCGGCCCCGCCGAGATGATCACCGTGCCGACCTGGACGTGGGAGCGGTCGGCCCTGATCCCCGAGGGGCGGGTCCTCGTAAGGTGGCCGCCATGACCTCTGCGACGTCCGGCGGTGCTTGGTCTCCGGTGGTCCGGGAGGGCCGGTCCGGTGGCGTCCGGCGGTCAGGCGGTGCTCGGTGTCCGGTGGTCCGGGAGGGCCGGTTCGGCGGGAGCCGGCGTCCGGCGGTTCGGGAGGGCCGAGCCGGCGGCCAGGACGGCGAGGCCGGCGAGGGTGATCGCGGCACCGACCCAGAGCGGTGAGACGAACCCGAAGCCGGACCCCAGGGCCAGCCCGCTCAGCCAGGCGCCCAGCGCGTTGCCGACGTTGAAGGCCGCGATGTTGGCGCCGGAGGCCATCGTGGGCGCGTCCTGGGCGTACCGCATGATCCGCAGTTGCAGCCCGGGCGCGGTGGCCAGGCCGACCGCGCCCATCAGCAGCAGCGAGACGATCGTCATGACCTTGCTCTGCGCGGTCAGCGCGAACATCGCGAGCACCGCGGTGAGCAGCGCCAGGATCGCGGCCAGCGACGTGTTCAGCGCCCGGTCGGCGAACTTGCCGCCGAGGAAGTTGCCCGCGAACGTGCCGGCCCCGAACAGCACCAGCAGCCAGGGCACCGTGGCGCCGGCGAACCCGCTGACCTCGGTGAGCGTGAACGCGATGTAGGTGAACGCGCCGAACATGCCGCCGAAGGCGAGCACGGTGACCGCGGCGGAGACCCAGACCTGCGGCCGGCGGAACGCGCCCAGCTCGGCGCGCAGGCTCGTCCCGGCCGGCGCCGGCGTCGGCGGCACCAGCAGCCGGATCCCGGCCAGCGCGACCACGCCGATGACCGTGATCGCCCAGGTTACGGTCAGGTACGCGGCAGCCGTACCCTTGTCTGAAAGGGCATGTCACGAAGGGACAAGTGGGATGAGTTCAGCGGGTGAAGGCCTGTCTCG
>NZ_JBSGFQ010000130.1:0-33381 GCF_053603495.1 Nonomuraea sp. NPDC004186
CAGCATCGCGACTCCCGTGAACAAGGTGATCCCCGGAGACTGGTCAAATATCTCCAGCAAGCCACTGACCAAGGTGAACACGAACGACGCGGGTAGGCAACCTTGTCGGTGGGGGCTACTAGTCTTTGAACGTGGCGAGATCAGCGGGCACCCCCTTGAGTTTCCGGCCCAAGCCGGGTTCGATCCCCGATTCCCCGGGGGTCTACCGGTTCAGGGACGCGCACGGCCGGGTGATCTACGTCGGCAAGGCCAAGAGCCTGCGCCAGCGGCTCAATTCGTACTTCGCCGACTTCTCCGCGCTGCACCCGCGGACCCAGACGATGCTGACCACGGCCGCCGACGTCGACTGGACCGTCGTCGGCACCGAGGTCGAGGCGCTGCAGCTCGAATACTCCTGGATCAAGGAGTTCGACCCGCGCTTCAACGTGAAATACCGCGACGACAAGTCGTACCCCTACCTCGCGGTCACCATGGGCGAGGACTTCCCGCGCGTGCAGGTCATGCGCGGGGCCAAGCGCAAGGGCACGCGCTACTTCGGCCCCTATTCGCACGCGTGGGCCATCCGCGAGACCGTCGACCTGCTGCTGCGGGTCTTCCCGGTGCGCACGTGCACCGCGGGGGTGTTCAAGCGGGCCGGCCAGATCGGCCGCCCGTGCCTGCTCGGCTACATCGACAAGTGCTCGGCGCCGTGCGTCGGTCGGGTCACCCCGGAGGAGCACCGCGAGCTGGCCGAGGACTTCTGCGACTTCATGGCGGGCAACACCAGCCGCTTCATCAAGCGTCTCGAGAAGGAGATGCGCGAGGCCGCCGGCGAGCAGGAGTACGAGCGCGCCGCGCGGCTGCGCGACGACATCCAGGCGTTGCAGCGGGCGCTGGAGAAGCAGGCCGTGGTGCTCGGCGAGGGCACCGACGCCGACGTGATCGCGCTGGCCGAGGACCCGCTCGAAGCCGCCGTTCAGGTCTTCTACGTGCGCGGCGGCCGCATCCGCGGCCAGCGCGGCTGGGTGGTCGACAAGGTCGAGGACACCTCCCCCGGCGAGCTGGTCGAGCAGTTCCTGCTCCAGATGTATGCCGAGGCGAGCCCCGACTCGATGCCGCGCGAGGTGCTCGTGCCCGCGCTGCCGCCCGACAACGACGCGGTCGCCGAGCTGCTGACCGAGCAGCGCCGGGCCCGTGTCGAGGTGCGCGTGCCGCAGCGCGGCGACAAGAAGTCGCTGATGGAGACCGTCGAGCGCAACGCCAAGGAGTCGCTGGCGCAGCACAAGATCCGCCGCGCCAGCGATCTGACCACCCGCAGCAAGGCGCTGCAGGAGATCGCCGACGCGCTCGACCTCGACCAGGCGCCGCTGCGCGTCGAGTGCTACGACGTCTCCCACCTGCAGGGCGAGAACGTCGTGGCGTCGATGGTCGTCTTCGAGGACGGGCTGGCGCGCAAGAGCGAATACCGGCGCTTCGCCGTCAAGACGAAGGAGGGCGACGTCGCCTCGATCTACGAGGTGATCATGCGCCGCTTCCGCCGCTACCTGGAGGAACGCTCGGCCACCGGCGAGCTGGTCGCCGACGACGACACCGGCCACGGCCCCATCGACCCTGAGACCGGCAAACCGCGCAAGTTCGCCTATCCGCCCAACCTCGTCGTCGTCGACGGCGCGGGTCCCCAGGCGGCCGCCGCGCAGCGGGCGCTCGACGAGCTCGGCATCGACGACGTGTCCGTGTGCGGGCTGGCCAAGCGGCTGGAGGAGGTGTGGTTGCCCGGCGATGACCAGCCGGTGATCATGCCTCGTTCAAGCGAGGGTCTCTACCTGCTGCAACGCGTGCGGGACGAGGCACACAGGTTCGCCATCACCTACCATCGTTCCAAGAGGTCCAAGACGGTGAAGGAGAGCGCGCTCGACGGCGTGCCCGGCCTCGGGCCGGCGCGCAGGCAGGCGCTGCTCAAACACTTCGGCTCCGTGAAGAAGCTACGCGAGGCCACTGCCGCGGAAATGTGCGAGGTTCCCGGCATCGGCCCGTCCATCGCCGAGGTCATCGTGTCGACACTGAAGGGAGAGTCACCATGATCTCGCCAGGATGCCACGGCGTGTCCGGGTGCCTCCGCCATGGTGGCGCGCCCGGGCAGGGCGTGCGGGACGGAGAGAGGCAATGAGCACCGAGCCGGCGTTCGTCATCGTCACCGGCATGTCCGGGGCGGGACGCAGCACAGCCGCCAAAGCGCTCGAGGACCTGGGCTGGTTCGTCATCGACAACCTGCCGCCCGGGCTGCTGTTCGCGATGGCGGAGGAGGCGGGCAAGGTCAAGCTGGCGGCCGACAAGGTGGCGGCCGTCGTCGACGTGCGCAGCCTGGCCTTCACCACCGACCTCAACGCGGCCATCGAGGAGCTCGAGGGGCGCGGTGTGCGGGTGCGGGTGGTGTTCCTGGAGGCCAGCGACGAGGAGCTGGTGCGCAGGTTCGAGAACGTCCGCAGGCCGCACCCCCTCCAGGGCGAGGGGCGGCTGGTCGACGGGATCACCCGTGAGCGGGGGATCCTGCGGGAGGTCAGGGCCAACGCCGACCTGGTGATCGACACCTCGTCGCACAACGTCCACGACCTGCGCAACAAGATCGTCGCGTACTTCGGCGGTGAGGACCGGCCGGGGCTGCGGCTCAACGTCGTGTCCTTCGGGTTCAAGTACGGGCTGCCGGTGGACGCCGACCTGGTGGTCGACTGCCGGTTCCTGCCCAATCCGCACTGGGTGCCGGACCTGCGGCCGATGAACGGGCTCGACGCGCCCGTGCGCGACTACGTCCTCGGGCAGCCGGGGGCCAAGGAGTTCCTCGACGCGTACGAGGAGGTCCTGCAGGTGGTCGCGGCCGGATACGCGCGCGAGGGCAAGAGTTACGCGACGCTCGCGGTGGGCTGCACGGGCGGCAAGCACCGTAGCGTGGCCATGGCCGAACAGGTCGGCGCCCGCCTGCGCGACCGCGGGATGGAGGTCCAGGTGAGCCATCGGGATGTGGGGCGGGAGTGACCGATGAAGGCTTCGCAGCAGCAGGTTCACCGCGGTCGGCGGACGGTGATCTTCCCGGCGCTGTGACCCGCTCGGACGCGGTGGGTCCAGGCTCCGAAGGGCGTGCTGAGAGTACGGGTTCCGAGGGGGCCGGTGTGGGGCGTGACGAGAACCCGGACCTGGCCTCGGAGGGTGAGGTGTGCCCGGTGCGGCTCGCGCGGCCGGCCGCGGGCAACCCGGTGCCGGAGCGCGGGACGTACACGCGGACGTTCTCGGGGTTCGGGCCGCACGTCGTGGCTCTGGGCGGCGGGCACGGGCTTTACGCGTCCCTGTCCGCATTACGGATGGTGACCGACCGGTTGACCGCCGTGGTGACCGTCGCCGACGACGGCGGGTCCAGCGGGCGGCTGCGGCGCGAGCTCGGCGTGCTGCCCCCCGGCGACCTGCGGATGGCGCTCGCCGCGCTGTGCGGCGACGACGAGTGGGGCAGCACCTGGAGCGAGGTGGTGCAGCACCGCTTCCGCAGCGAGGGCGAGCTGCACGGGCACGCTGTCGGCAACCTGCTCATCGTGGCCCTGTGGGAGCTGCTCGGCGACCCCGTGGCCGGGCTCGACTGGGTCGGACGCCTGCTGGGCGCCCACGGCCGGGTGCTGCCGATGGCGTCGGTGCCGCTCGACATCGTGGCCGAGGTGGAGCTCGACGGCGTCAGATCGACCGTGCGCGGGCAGGTGGCGTGCGCGCTGACGCCCGGACGGGTGCAGGCGATCTCGCTCGTGCCCGAGGACCCGCCCGCGCGGCCCGAGGCGGTCGAGGCGGTGCAGGAGGCCGGCTGGGTGGTGTTCGGGCCGGGATCGTGGTTCACCAGCGTGCTGCCGCATCTCAAGGTGCCCGAGCTGGCCAGGGCCCTGCACTCGACCAAGGCCAAGCGGCTCGTGACCCTCAACCTGGCGCCCCAGCCGGGTGAGACGGACGATTTCTCCCCCCAGCAACACCTGGAGGTGCTCAGGCAGCACGCTCCCGACCTGTCGATCGACGTCGTGCTCGCCGACACCGGAGTGGTGGACGACCCCGGCGCGCTGGACAAGGCCGCTGCGGCGCTCGGCGCACGGCTCGTGATGGCCGACGTGGCCGCCGCGGACGGCTCGCCGAGGCATGACCCACGACGTCTTGCCTCCGTCCTGGACGAGATTTTCCTCCAGAAGCGTTGATCCTGGTCGGCGTGGCGCGAAGGTGCGAGAGACTGCTGAGAGCCGGTCTGATGGGGGAGAGGACTAACGCATGGCCATGACAGGTGTGGTGAAAGACGAACTGAGCCGCCTGCCGGTGCTGAAGCCGTGCTGCCGCAAGGCGGAGGTTTCCACGCTGCTGCGATTCGCCAGCGGCCTGCACCTGGTGGGCGGACGGATCGTGATCGAGGCCGAGCTCGACACGAACGCCACCGCACGGCGACTGATCAAGGACATCGGCGAGGTGTTCGGGCACAAGGCCGAGGTGCTGGTGCTCGCGCCCGCCGGCCTGCGCAAGGGCTCGCGCTACGTCGTGCGGGTCTACCGCGACGGCGAGGCGCTCGCGCGCCAGACGGGCCTCATCGACAACCACGGCCGCCCGGTGCGCGGCCTGCCCCGCCAGGTGGTGGCGGGGGCCGCCTGCGACGCCGAGGCCGCCTGGCGGGGCGCGTTCCTCGCGCACGGCTCCCTCACCGAGCCGGGGCGTTCGATGTCGCTCGAGGTCACCTGCCCGGGTCCGGAGGCGGCGCTCGCCCTGGTGGGCTCGGCGCGGCGGCTCAAGATCCACGCCAAGGCGCGCGAGGTGCGCGGCGTCGACCGCGTCGTGGTGCGCGACGGCGACGCCATCAGCGCGCTGCTCACCCGCCTGGGGGCGCACGACAGCGTGCTGGCCTGGGAGGAGCGCCGGATGCGCCGCGAGGTCCGGGCCACCGCCAACCGGCTGGCCAACTTCGACGACGCCAACCTGCGGCGGTCGGCGCGGGCGGCGGTGGCGGCGGGGGCGCGGGTGCAGCGCGCTCTGGAGATCCTCGGGGACGAGGCGCCCGATCATCTGGTGGTGGCGGGGCGGCTTCGGGTGGAGCACAAGCAGGCGTCTCTGGAGGAGCTGGGGCAGATCGCCGACCCGCCGCTGACCAAGGACGCCATCGCGGGGCGGATCCGGCGGCTGCTGGCCATGGCCGACAAGCGCGCCTCCGACATGGGCATCCCCAACACCGAGGCCAACCTCACCGTCGACATGCTGGCCCCGTGACTTTCTAGATCTCCAGATGCCGCGGCTGTGCCTGGTGGGGGCCCAGTCACCTGGTGTGCGCTTCAAGCCCGTCTCTTACGGCCGCGCGCCGGTCTTCAGGCCCATCCTTTACGGCTGCGCACGGTGGGCCGCGCGCTGGTCCTCAGGCCCATCCTTTACGGCTGCGCACGGTGGGTCGCGCGCTGGTCCTCAGGCCCATCCTTTACGGCTGCGCACGGTGGGCCGCACGCGCCGACGTGGGTGGCCGTCTGTCATGGCCGGTCGTGAAGGCTCACGGGTTGCTCGCCGTGACGACGCGCATTCTGGGCCGGCTCCGTGGTCGGCTTGGCCGGGGGCCGGGGGCCGGGGGCCGGGGGCCGGGGGCCGGGGGCCGATGGCTGGTGCGTTGCGTGGACGGCTGGGGGCTGGAGTGCCTGGTCGGCGGCCAGTGGCTGCAGCGTTGGTGGCCCGGGTGCCGGTGGCTCGTGAGCCGTGGACTCGCGGTGGCTGTGCGCGGCGCAGGAGGGCCCAGAGGCGACGTGCTGGCTCGTTAGGTGCCGGTGGCCGGGTTGGCGGGTGGTCGGGGTGCGTAGGCCGTCCACCGGCTGGTTGGAGCACTTGGCTGGTTGGCGCCGGGTTGGGCGCTGGCTGGGCGCCCAGTGAGTCGGCGCCCAGTGAGTCGGCGCCCGGTGAGTCGGCGCCCGGTGAGTCGGCGTCCGGTGGGTCGGCGTCCGGTGGGTCGGCGTCCGGTGGGTGGGCCGACGAGCGGTCGGGAGCGCCGGTCGGCGGGGTGCGGAGTGGCTGGGTGTGCCCTGTCGGTGGGCCGGCGGACGGTCGCGGTGTGCCTGTCAGCGGGGCGGGGGTGGGGCCCGGGGCTGGTGGGGTGGGGGTGGTCAGTCCTTGGTGGGGTTGCGGGGAGTGAACAGGTCCGTTGTCGGCTTCGGGGTGGGGGCCTGGGCGGGCTCGAACGGGGCGCGGTACTCCGGCTCCGCCGACTCCGACTCCGCCTCGGCCGCCTGGGCCCTCTGGGCGCGGCGGACCCGTACCACGCGCAAGGTCAGCAGGAGCAGCGCGGCGAGGGCGGCCACGGCGATGTAGAGCCAGGCCGCCCACGAGACCGAGAGCGGATCCCGGTAGAGCGCGGGCGCGTAGGGGAGGCCGGCGGAGAAGTTGTCCAGCGTGATGTCGGACAGGTCGGCGGGGCCGCGCTCGGCGGGCGGGGTGTGCAGGGTGGAGCCGATCATGATCGACGAGCCGGCGATCTGACCCGCGGCCATGGCGCCGCCCGCGTACAGCGCGGCCACGGGGATCAGGAGGATGCTGCGGGGCCGTACCGCGCCCATCGCCAGGGCGACGATCAGGGCGACCACGAGAGACGAGGCCAGCGACAGCGGATGGCCGTTGCCGAAGGCGATCACGGCGGCGGGCAGGCGGGTCTGGAACAGCACGGCCGCCCCCAGCACTGCCGCGCTGACCAGCGCAGATAGTACGCCTACAATGAGTCCGGGCAGCAGGCCGGACCGCTTGTGTGACATCTCAGCCCCCAGAGAATGCACGAATTTACATCGATGAGTCGGGCACTTTACTCGAACCTCGCAAAACGTGCCTCCGGAACGCTGATTCACATGCGGGGACCTGCAGTGGTCTAAACCAATTTAGGTCCGATAGGGTTCGTGGTTGAGGTTTCAGCCCGCCACCTGGTTTCGAGGAGATCGGTTCCCGTGAGCATCCGCGTAGGCGTCAACGGCTTCGGCCGCATCGGTCGCAACTTCTGGCGCGCTGTCGCCGCCAGCGGCAAGGACATCGAGATCGTCGCGGTCAACGACCTGACCGACAACGCGACGCTCGCCCACCTGCTGAAGTACGACAGCATCCTGGGCCGCCTGCCTTACGAGGTGAAGGCCACGAGCGACGAGATCGCGGTCGACGGCAAGGCGATCAAGGTCTTCGCCGAGCGCGACCCGGGCAAGCTGCCCTGGGGCGACCTCGGTGTGGACGTGGTCGTGGAGTCGACGGGCCTGTTCACCGACGCCACCAAGGCCAAGGTGCACGCCGAGAACGGCGCGAAGAAGGTCATCATCTCCGCTCCGGCGAAGAACGAGGACGTCACGATCGTGATGGGCGTCAACGAGAAGAGCTACGACCCGTCCAGCCACACGATCATCTCCAACGCCTCCTGCACGACCAACTGCCTGGCGCCGATGGCCAAGGTCCTTCACGACACCTTCACCATCGAGAAGGGTCTGATGACCACGATCCACGCGTACACGCAGGACCAGAACCTCCAGGACGGCCCGCACGGCGACCTGCGCCGCGCCCGCGCCGCCGCGCTCAACGTGGTGCCCACCTCCACCGGCGCCGCCAAGGCCATCGGCCTGGTGCTGCCCGAGCTCAAGGGCAAGCTCGACGGCTTCGCCATGCGCGTGCCGATCCCCACCGGCTCGGCCACCGACCTCACCGTCGACGTCAGCCGCGAGGTCACCGTCGAGGAGGTCAACGCCGCGGTCAAGGCCGCCGCCGAGGGGCCGCTCAAGGGCATCCTCAGCTACACCGAGGACCAGATCGTCTCCTCCGACATCGTCACCGACGCGCACTCCTGCATCTTCGACGCCGGCCTGACCAAGGTCATCGGCAACCAGGTCAAGGTCGTCGGCTGGTACGACAACGAGTGGGGCTACTCCAACCGCCTCGCCGACCTGATCGAGCTGGTCGGCCGCGACCTCTGACCCACCGAGTCCGTGGGGGAACGCCGTTGCCTTGCCCGGTGAGGGAGGGCAACGGCTCAGAGCGAACAAGCCGCCGCCGTGGGGGTGGGGCCCATGTGTTCGCGAGGGAGCGCCGTCGCCTGGACCGAGGAGCGTCGGGAGCGAAGCGACCGGAGCGACGAGGGAAGGCGACGGCTCGAAGCGACCGAGCCCGCCTCCGCGGAGCGGAGGCAATGAACAGGAGCATGAGCATGCGCACGCTCGACGAGCTCGACGTGAAGGGGCGGCGCGTGCTTGTGCGCGTCGACCTCAACGTCCCCCTCGACGGGGAGACGATCACCGACGACGGCCGCATCCGGGCGTCGGTGCCGACGATCAAGGCGCTGGTGGAACGGGGCGCCAAGGTCGTCGTCTGTGCCCATCTGGGCAGGCCCAAGGGCAAGGCCGACCCGAAATACTCGCTCAGGCCGGTGGCCGGGCGGCTGGGCGAGCTGCTGGGCCAGGAGGTGGCGTTCGCGACCGACGTGGTCGGCGACAGCGCCCATGGCACCGTTGAAACGCTCCAGGGCGGCGAGGTCGCGCTGCTGGAGAACCTGCGCTACGAGCCGGGCGAGGAGTCCAAGGACGACGCCGAGCGGGCCGCGTTCGCCGGGAAGCTGGCGGGGCTGGCCGAGCTCTACGTGGGCGACGGGTTCGGCGCGGTGCACCGCAAGCACGCCAGCGTCTACGACGTGCCCAAGCTGCTGCCGCACGCGGCGGGCGGGCTGGTCGTGGCCGAGGTCGAGGTGCTGAAGAAGCTGACCGAGAGCCCCGAGCGGCCCTATGTGGTGGTGCTGGGCGGCGCCAAGGTCTCCGACAAGCTCGGTGTCATCGCCAACCTGCTGACCAAGGTCGACCGGCTGCTGATCGGCGGCGGGATGGCGTACACGTTCCTCAAGGCCCAGGGCTACGAGGTCGGCAAGTCGCTGCTCCAGGAGGACCAGCTCGACCAGGTGCGCGGCTTCCTCAACACGGCCGCCGAGCGCGGCGTCGACCTCGTGCTGCCAGTCGACGTGCTGGCGGCGGTCTCGTTCGGGCCGGACGCCGAGCACGACGTGGTCGCGGCCACCGAGATCCCGGCGGACCGGGAGGGGCTCGACATCGGGCCCAGGACGCGCGAGCTGTTCGCCTCGAAGCTGGCCGACGCCAGGACCGTCTTCTGGAACGGCCCCATGGGCGTGTTCGAGTTCGACGCGTTCTCCGGCGGCACCAGGGCGGTGGCCGAGGCGCTGATCGCCCGTACCAGCGCCGAAGGGGCCTTCACCGTGGTGGGCGGCGGCGACTCGGCGGCGGCCGTGCGGAAGCTGGAGCTCCCCGAGGACGGTTTCTCGCACATCTCCACCGGTGGCGGGGCCAGCCTCGAATACCTTGAGGGCAAGGCCCTCCCCGGACTCGAGGCCCTGGAGGACTGAGCAACCTATGAGCACGCGCAAGCCGCTCATCGCCGGCAACTGGAAGATGAACCTCAACCACCTCGAGGCCATCGCGCTGGTCCAGAAGCTGGCCTTCGCACTCAACGACAAGGACTTCGACAAGGCCGAGGTCGCCGTCCTGCCGCCGTACACCGACCTGCGCAGCGTGCAGACGCTGGTCGACGGCGACAAGCTGAGGATCGTGTACGGCGCCCAGGACCTGTCGCAGCACGAGGGCGGCGCCTACACCGGTGAGATCTCGGGCGCCATGCTGGCCAAGCTCGGCTGTACCTACGTGGTGATCGGCCACTCGGAGCGGCGGCAGTACCACCACGAGGACGACGACCTGGTCAACGCCAAGGTGCAGGCCGCCTACCGGCACTCGCTCACCCCGATCCTGTGCGTCGGGGAGGGGCTGTCCGTGCGTCAAGAGGGCGGCCACATCGCGCACAGTCTTGGACAACTCGACGGCGCGCTGCGCAAAATCAGCGCCGAGCAGGCAAAATCGATAGTGGTGGCCTACGAACCGGTGTGGGCGATCGGCACCGGTGAGGTGGCCACCCCGGAGGACGCCCAGGAGGTTTGTGGCGCGCTGCGAGTCAGACTCGCGGAGCTCTACGACTCCGAAGTGGCCGCCGGGATCCGTATCCTTTACGGAGGCTCGGTCAAGTCGGGCAATATCGCGGGGATCATGGCTCAACCCGATGTCGATGGCGCGCTCGTGGGCGGTGCCAGCATCGACGCCGGGGAGTTCGCGAAGATCTGCCGTTTCTCCGATATGCCAGGCTAACTGAGTCGTTCTGGGGGTGCGACTTGACAACAGGCCGTACCCTCAGAAGGCAAGTCTGAATCGTCACGCGTAACAAAGCATTGAAGGAACAGGCATACCGTGGAAATCGGAATCTCCATCGCCCTCATCCTGGCGAGCGGTCTCATGATCCTGCTCGTGCTGCTCCACAAGGGCAAGGGTGGCGGCTTGTCTGACATGTTCGGCGGCGGTTTCTCGTCGAACTTCGGTGGTTCCTCGGTGGTGGAGCGCAACCTCGACCGGCTGACGATCATCACCGGCACGATCTGGTTCGTCTGCATCATCGCTCTCGGCCTTCTCATGAAGCCCTGAGCAAACAAGTTAACGCGTGACAGTGATTCTCCCCCCGTGCCTGCGCGCGGGGCGATCGAGCGAGGAGTTCATCCGTGGGTAGTGGCAACGCGATCCGTGGCAGCCGAGTCGGCGCCGGCCCTATGGGGGAGGCCGAGCGCGGCGAGGCAGCTCCGAGAGTGCGGGTCTCGTTCTGGTGCGCCAACATGCACGAGACGCGCCCCAGTTTCGCCAGCGACGCGGCGGTTCCCGAGCATTGGGACTGCCCACGTTGCGGCCTCCCTGCCGGACAGGACGAGTCGGCCCCGCCTGCCCCACCGAAGAACGAGCCGTACAAGACGCATCTTGCCTATGTGAAGGAGCGCAGGAGCGACAAGGACGGCAAGGCGATCCTCGAGGAGGCACTGGAGCGCCTGAGGAACAACAAGTCCCCCTGGTAGTGGCTGGGTTCGGCGAAAGGGTCTCGGTTCTCCGAGGCCCTTTCGCCGTTTACATGGCCGCTCAGCTTTCGTGGACGGGGTCGCCGTCCACGAACGTCAGGCGCGCCCGCGCCGTCCAGATCTCGCCCGGCGCGAGCTCGAACGGGTCGCGGTCCAGGACCACCAGGTCGGCCGGGCGGCCCGGCTCGACGGCGCCGGCCGGGGAGCGGTTGATCCAGGCCGAGCCCGCCGTGTACGCGGTCATGGCGGCGGCCAGGTCGATGCGCTGGCCGGGCAGGAACGGGGTCTGCGCGGTCGGGTAGCCGGCGTGCACCGAGCCGCCGGGCTCCGTGCGGTTGACCGCGACGTGCATGCCCTGCAGCGGGTCGGCGTTGGAGACCGGCCAGTCGCTGCCCGCGCAGAAGCGGGTGCCGTGCGCCAGCAGGTCCGCGAACGGGTACTGCCACGACGAGCGCGGCTCCCCGAGGTACGGCAGGGTCAGCTCGTCCATCTGGGCGTGGTGCGTGGCCCACAGCGGCTGCAGGTTGGCCGTGACGCCCAGGGCCGCGAAGCGCGGCACGTCCGACGGCTCGATGATCTGCAGGTGGGCGATGTGGTGGCGGTTGCCGGGGTCGGTGCCCTCGAAGCTGTCCAGGGCCTCGCGCACGGCCCGCTCGCCGATGGCGTGGAAGTGCACCTGGAAGCCGAGCCGGTCCAGCTCGGCGACATACTCCTTGAGCTTGTACGGGTCCACGTACGACAGGCCCGTGCCGCCGCAGAGGCAGTACGGCTCCAGGGTGGCCGCCGTGAAATTCTCCGTGATGCCGTCCTGCATGATCTTGACCGAGGTGGCCCTGAACCGGTCGAGGCCCTCGGCGGCGGCACGGCGTTCGACCAGCTCCTCGATCTGGTCCAGGCCGCGCGTCCTGTCCCACCACAGCGCGCCCACCACACGCGCCCTGAGCCTGCCTGAGCGGGCCGCGGACAGGTAGGTGGGCAGTTGGTCCTGGGAGCCCGCGTAGGAGCCCACGATGGCGTCCTGCCAGCCGGTGATGCCCAGCGAGAACAGGTGCCGCTGCGCGTCCTCCAGCGCGTCGTCCAGGTCCTGGGCGGTCGGGCGCGGGGTGAGCAGGCCGACGAGGTCCATCGCGCCCTCGTGCAGCACGCCGGTGGGCTCGCCCCCGGCGTCGCGCTCTATGCGGCCGTCGGCGGGGTCCGGCGTGTCCTTGGTGATGCCGGCCAGCTGGAGGGCCCGGGTGTTGACCCAGGCGGCGTGGTGGTCGCGCTGGATGAGGTACGCGGGACGGTCGAGGAAGTCGAGCTGGTCGCGGTGGGGGAGGCCGCCGGGGAACGCCGACATGTCCCAGCCGCCGCCATCGATCCACTCTTTAGCCGGATTTTTCGCGGCATAGTCGGCTATCACGGCTATGTAGGCGTCAAGGCCGAAATCTTCTGACAAGTCGCACTTTGCCCGTTCGAGGCCCGCCTGGACCGGGTGCATGTGCGCATCCGTGAAGCCGGGCACCAGCAGGCCACCCTCCAGATCCACCGTCTCGTGGGACGGCGCCTGGCGGGCCAGCTCGCCCTCCGGCCCCACCGCGGCGATCACGCCGTCGCTCACCAGCACGGCCTCGTCCCGCACGCCGCCCGGCGTGAAGACGCGGCCCCCTCGGAAGAGGATGTTCATGGGGTTCCTTTCTGTGGTGGATCCGGCTCGCGCGCTCCGAGCCCGCCGTACATCTTCCCGCCCGGCCCGGTGACCTGCGACAAGCGGGGCGGCTCCCGGGCTGCTGACGGGCCCAGGACGGCGTCCTCGCCGCGCTCGGGGAGCGGCCGGGTCTCACCGCTCGAACGGGGCGCCCTTCGCGATCGGCGCCCTCACCGTGCGGGACGGCCGGATCTTCGGCCGGTCGACGGCTACGAGCGCGATGGAGCGGTCGGCGTCGGGCCGTGCGGTGGTGCGACCTCCGCCCCCTGACGAGGCCCGGTCCGGGGGCCGCCCAGGTGGCCATGGCGCGTGGTCGCATCGCGGCCGGCGCGCGGAGGCGGGCGCGCGGAGGCCGAGGGTGCGGAGGCCGAGGGTGCGGAGGGGGTGCGGAGGCCGAGGGTGCGGAGGGGGTGCGGAGGTGGGGGTGCGGAGGGGGTGCGGAGGTGGGGGTGCGGAGGGGGCGATGGAGGGAAATATGGGGATAAATCGCATCATCTCGCGACGAAATACGCGATGAAACACATCGTTAGCGGTCGTGTAACAGCTGCCAGGCATGCTCAAGCCATGGGATTCTTGCGCATCCGCACCACGGTGGACGAGCGACCCGGCCGGCTGGCCTCACTCGCCGCGGCCCTGGCGGCCAGGGGCGGCAACATCCTCGGCCTGAGCGTGCAGTCCGACGCGGACGGCACCGTCGACGAGTTCGTCGCCGACATCCCCGCCAACCCCGAGACGGTGCGCGAGGCGCTGGAGGCGGCCGGCGGCCGCCGCGTCCAGGTGGTCCCCGCCACCGCCCACGAGCTGACCGACGAGCCCACCAGGGCGCTGCTGCTGGCCTCCAGGCTGCGTTCCATGCCGTGGCGGCTGCCCGAGCTCCTGGCCGAGCTCCTGCGCGCGGACGACGCCAGGTGGATCTATGGTGAAGTGGTGAGTGATCTTCCCGACCCGACCCAGCTCGTCGTCCCCGTGGCCCCCAGGCGGGCGGTCCGGCTGCGCCGCGCGGAGCTGCCGTTCACGCTGACCGAGGCGGCCAGGGCGGCCTCCTTCGCCCGGCTCGCCCAGCCCGCGGAGACGAGCGCCGCCGAGCGCGCGATCAAGCTCTCCGACGGCGTCGAGATCACGGTCCGGCCGCTCACCTCGATCTACCGCGAGGCCGTGCGCGACCTGCACGACAGGTGCTCGCCCGAGTCGCGCCGGTTCCGCTACTTCACCTCGATGCCCGCGCTGCCGGCGCGCACGTTCGACCGGCTGTGCGACAGGAGCAGGGGATTCTCGCTGGTCGCCGGGCACGACGGGCAGGTCGTGGCGATGGCCAACCTCATGTTCACCCCTGACCCGGGCATCGCGGAGATGGCCTTCCTGGTCGAGGACCGCTGGCAGGGGCGCGGCCTGGGCACGGCGATGGCCAGGATGCTCGTGAGGAGCGCCCGCGACCTGGGGTACGCCGAGGTCAAGGCCACCATGCTGTCCGACAACGCCAGGATGCGCAGGCTGCTGATCTCCTTGGGCGCCACGCTCGGCTACACCGAGGACCCCGGGGTGATGGAGGGCAGGCTGCCGGTCGGCACGATGGTCTCAGCCTAGGCCCTCTTCGCGCGGCGGCTCTTCCGGCCGCTTGTCGGCCTGCGGCCGGATGCCCAGGTGGCGTTCGATGCGCTCCAGGCTCTCCTCGATGCGGGTGAGCCGCTCGCCCAGCACGGAGCCGCCGGCGAAGAACATCTCGGTGGGTCGCTCCTTGGAGCCGCGGCCCACGCGGTCGAGCAGGCGCTGCCGTACGTCCGCCAGGTCCGCGCCCGCGTCCACCAGCGCCTGGGCCGCCAGCCCCTCTCCCTCCCTGATCAGCCCGAGCAGGATGTGCTCGGTGCCGATGTAGTTGTGGCGCAGCTGCAGGGCCTCGCGCAGTGACAGTTCGAGGACCTTCTTGGCGCGCGGCGTGAAGGGGATGTGCCCGCTGGGCGACTTGGCGCCGTGGCCCACCTCGCGTTCGACGAAGGCGCGTACGTGGTCGAGCTCCACGCCACAGCCGTCGAGCACCAGCGAGGCCAGCCCCTCGCCCTCGTGGATCAGGCCGAGCAGGATGTGCTCCGTGCCGATGTAGTTGTGGCTCATCATCCGCGCCTCCTCCTGGGCGAGGACGACGACCCGTCGCGCACGGTCGGTGAAGCGTTCGAACACGGGGGCCTCCGTTCGACTGCCACTGCCTCCACTATGCGCTACAAACCAGCGGATGTGGGGTATTTGACCTGTGTGGATCTTGACGAGGTGGCCGACCGGCTCTACGCGCTGCCGCCGTCCGAGTTCACCGCCGCGCGCGAGGCCGAGGCCCGCGCGGCCAAGGACGCGGGTGAGGCGGGGCTCGCCCGCGAGATAGCGAAGCTCCGCAAGCCCACGGTGTCCGCCTGGGCCGTGAACCGGGTCGTCCGCGAGCGCCCCGACGAGCTCGCCGAGCTGCTCGATGTGGGGGAGCGGCTGCGCGCGGCCTGGCAGGAGCAGGACGCCGACGCGCTGGCCGAGCTGACCCGGCGCCGCGCCGGCGTCATGGGCAAGGTGGGCAGGCTCGTCAGGCAGGCGGGCGGCCTGTCGCCCGCGGCGGCCGCCGAGGTGGACCAGACGCTGGAGTCCGCCATCGTGGACGCCGACGCGGCCGCGCAGGTGCGCCGGGGCTGCCTGGTCAAGCCGCTCAGCTACAGCGGCTTCGCCCCCGCCCCCGTCCCGCGCGAGCGGCCCGCCAGGCGGCCGTCCCCCGAGGACGAGGCGAAGAAGCGCGAGGAGGCCGAGGCCAGGAGGGCCAGGGAACGCGAGGAGGCCGAGGCCGCGCACCGGGAGTGGCAGGCGGCGCTGGAGTCCGCCGTGCGGGAGCACGACGAGCGCGCCGAGCGGGTGGCGCTGCTGGAGCGGAAGCTGGCCAAGGCCCGCAAGAGGCTCACCGAGAGCGAGCAGCGGCTGGAAGTCGCCCGGCGCGAGGAGCGGCACGCGCGGCAGAGATTGGGCTAGGGTGACGGTGTACGAAACGGTTTCGTACACCAATGAGCCAACGCCCAGACCGAGGAGTGGCGATGACTGGCTGGACCCCTGACTCCATCCCCGACCTGACCGGCAAGACCGCCATCGTGACCGGCGCCAACAGCGGCATCGGCCGCCCCACCGCGCTGGAGCTGGCCAGGCACGGCGCCCGCGTCATCGTCGCCGCGCGCTCGCCCGAGAAGGGCGAGGCGACCGTGGAGGACATCCTGCGGGCGGTGCCCGGCGGCGAGGTCGAGTACGGCCGGCTCGACCTCGCGGACCTGGCCTCGGTCAGGCGGTTCGCCGAGGGCGTCGACCGGCTCGACCTGCTGGTCAACAACGCGGGCATCGGCATGATCGCGCGGCAGGAGACCAGGGACGGCTTCGAGATGCAGTTCGGCACCAACCACCTGGGCCACTTCGCGCTCACGGGCCTGCTGCTGCCGCTCCTGCTGGCCGCTCCCGCCGCCCGCGTGGTGAACGTCTCCAGCGACGCCCACGCCATGGGCAGGATCGACTTCGACAACCTCGGCCTGGAGCGCGGATACAGCCGCTTCGGCGCGTACGGACGCTCCAAGCTCGCCAACCTGCTCTTCACCCTGGAGCTCCAACGGCGCGCTGAGAGGGCCGGCAAGGGCCTCATCAGCGTCGCCACCCACCCGGGCACCACCGCCACGAACATCGTCAAGCTCGGGCCGCTACAGCCCCTCATGGGCGTGTTCTTCAAGTCGGCGGCGGCCGGGGCGGTGCCCTCGCTCTACGCCGCGACCTCGCCCGACGTCCGCGGCGGCGAGTTCATCGGCCCCAAGCTCAAGCGCCTCACGCCGTCGGAGAGGGCGCGCTCGGAAGCGGACGCCAGGCGGCTCTGGGACGTGTCGACGGAACTGACGGGCGTACGATTCGATGAAATCGCCTACAGCTGAAGGACGTGTGCGTGGCTCCACTAGACCCTGATCGCGACAGGGCCATTCTCGACGCCACGATGGAGCTGTTGTCGGAGGTCGGCTACGACCGGATGTCGGTCGACCAGATCGCCAAACGGGCCAGGGCCAGCAAGGCCACCATCTACCGGCGCTGGTCGGGCAAGCCCGAGCTGGTGGTCGACGTCATCTGCCGGCGCTTCGACATGGACGCGCCCGCGGGCGAGGACACCGGGTCGCTCCGCGGCGACCTGGTCTCCATCTTCCGCGGGCTGTGCCAGACGGTGGAGCGCAAGCACACGCTCGTCATCGGCCTGTCCTCGACGCTGGTGTCCAACCAGGAGCTGGCGCGCACCCTGCGCGCGCACATGCCCACCAAGGACCTCGACGACGTGCAAGCCCTGCTGGAGCGGGCCGCCGAGCGCGGAGAGCTGTCCGGGCCCGTCGATGCCGGGCGGCTCTTCACGCTCGCCGAGGCGCTGGTCTGGCATCGGATGATCTTCGCGGGGCCTCCGTTCGGGCCGGAGTTCGTGGCCGAGTCGGTCGACGGGGTGCTGATGCCGCTGGTGACCGCCTGGTCAAAGGCCTGACCGGGCGGCGTGCGCCAGGTAGGCGCACACGGGGAAGCCCTCCCGCTCGTACGGGGCCGCCAGCCGGGTGTAGCAGGCCCTGATCCGCTCGAAGGTCTCCGGCGGCTGCCTGGCGATCATCGCGAAGCGCGGGCCGCCCGCCTGCACGAGGTCGTCCCACCAGGTGGCCAGATCGACCCGGTGGTGCCAGCGCACCGGATCGACCGCCGCCGCCTCGAACCCCGCCGCCTCCAGCAGCTCGGTGAAGCGCCGCGGCGTGTCGTTGCCGGTGAACGGCCGGGCCGGCGGCTCGTAGGGGACCCCGGCGGCGGCGATGGCGTCGGCGAAGACGTTGGTGGCGGTCATCTCGTCGGACTTCCACCAGGTCAGCGCGATGGTGCCGCCGGGACGCAGCACGCGGTGGAGCTCCTTGAGGGCCCTGGCCGTGTCGGGCACATGATTGATGACGAAATTTCCGGCTATAGCGTCAAATTCCCCGTCGTCGAAGGGGAGCTCGGGGAGTGCGGCCTGGCGGATCGTCGCGTACGGGTGGCGGCGCGCGGTCAGCTCGAGCATGCCGGGATCGGCGTCCACGGCCGTGACCTCGGCGCCTAACGCGAGCGCCGCGGAGGTGACCACGCCGGTGCCGCAGCCGATGTCGAGCAGCCGGGGCGCGCACGCCCGGTCGAGGAGGGGGCCGACGGTGTGGGAGCTCAGCTGGGCGAAGCCGCGATCGTACGCTTCGGCGTTGGTCACGCCTTCAACCCTATCCCAGCCGCCGATCCTGACAATCTTCTGTGAGATTTCCCCATGAAGGCTATTTTTTCGGGAAATATCGCTCGTATGGTCGTCGCCATGACCATCGACGCCTTCATCGACGCGCTCCCCAAGGTCGAGCTCCACGTGCACCTGATCGGTTCGGCCTCGGTCCCCACCGTGCTCGAACTCGCCCGCCGCCACCCCGGCAGCACGGTCCCCACCAGCGAGGAAGAGCTGCGCCGCTTCTACACCTTCCGCGACTTCCCGCACTTCGCCCAGGTGTACCGGGCCGTCAACGCGCTCGTCAGGGAGCCGGAGGACGTGGCGACCCTCGTCCTCGGCCTGGCCCGCGACCTGGCCCCGCAGGGCGCCCGTTACGTGGAGCTCCAGGTGACGCCGTATGCCCACCACATCGTCGGCATGCCCATGCGCGAGGTGACGGAGGCCCTTGACCTGGCCGCCGCCCGTTCGCTGGCCGATCACGGGGTGGAGATGGCGTACATCTTCGACATCCCCGGCGAGTACGGCGAGGAGGCCGCCAAGGTGACCGTGGAGCACGCGCTCCAGGAACCTCCCGCCGCGCTGGTAGGTTTCGGGATCGGCGGCATCGAGCAGGAGCGCCCGAAATATCGGGACGCGTACCGATCGGCGTTCTCGGCGGCCCGCGCCGCCGGCCTCCACAGCGTCCCGCATGGCGGCGAGATGTCCGGCCCCGAGACGATCTGGGAGGTCATCGAGGGCTACGGCGCCGAACGCATCGGCCACGGCATCAACTGCCTCGCCGATCCGCGCCTGGTCGCCCACCTGCGCGACACCCAGCTCCCGCTGGACGTCTGCCCCACCTCGAACGTCTGCACCGGCCAGGTCGCCGACCTCGCCGGGCACCCGCTGCCGCGGATGCTGGAGGAGGGCCTGTACGTGACGCTGAACAGCGACGACCCGCCCATGTTCGCCACGACGCTGGCCGACGAGTACCGGGCCGCGGCCCGCGCCTTCGGCTTCGGCAAGTCCGAGCTGGCCCAGCTGGCCAGGAACGGCGTGCGGGCGTCGTACCTGGCCGAGGAGCGCAAGCAGGCGCTGATCGAGGAGATCGACCAGCTGGCCGGGTAGGGACGACACAGGGCGGGAACCGCGCGGCCCCCGCCCTGTCCGGAATCAGGGTCCGGAATCACGGCCTCAGGGGGACGAGATGCGCCCGAGCTCCGGCGGGATCTTGCTCGCCGCCGCCCTGTCCAGCAGGAACAGCGTGCGCGCCCGCCCTCTGGCACCCGAAGCGGGCACCTGGACATGCCCCGACTCCGACAGCGCCAGCCGGACGGCGCCCGACTTCTCCTCACCGGCCGCCACCACCCAGACCTCGCGCGAGGACTGGATGGCGGGCAGCGTCAGCGAGATGCGGGTCGGCGGCGGTTTCGGCGCGCCGTGGACGGCCACCACCGGGCGCGTGTCGTACAGCGCGGGCATGCCCGGGAACAGCGACGCCACGTGCGCGTCGGGCCCCATGCCGAGCAGCATCACGTCGAAGCCGGGCACGGGACCGTGGTCCTCCGGCCGGGCCGCCCTGCGCAGCTCGGCCGCGTAGGACTCGGCCGACTCCTCGGCCGTCAGGCCCGAGTCGGGGCCGAGCATGACGTGGACCCGCTCCGGGTTGACGTCCACGTGGTCGAGCAGGGCCTCCCGGGCGCCGGTCTCGTTGCGTTCCTTGTCGCCGGAGGGCACGAAGCGCTCGTCGCCCCACCAGATGTCCAGCCGGCGCCAGTCGACGGCGTCGCGGGCGGGGGTCGCGGCGATCGCCGCCAACGTGGCGATGCCGACCGTGCCGCCCGTGAGCACGATCGAGGCCGACCCCTTGGCCGACTGCACGTCGACCAGGCGGGTGATGATCCGTGCCGCCACGGCATTGGCCAGGACATCGGCGTCGCGGTGGACGACCACGCTGGGAACGCTCACAGGTACTACTTTCTCAGCCACTGCGGTCCCACGTCATCCCTTGTACGTGCGGGCGAACCGCTTGACCGCGGCCTCGTAGATCTCGTCGGGGTCGAGCCTGCGCAGCTCTTCCGCCATCAGCTCGGCGGTCTGGCGCCGGGCCAGGGCCACGTTCCGGTCGGGCTGGCCCGGCCGCGACAGCGTGGCCAGGCGGGCATCGTGCCGCACCACGGCCAGGTCGCCGTCGTTGAGCTGCAGGCGGACGGCCGTCAGCCCGGGGCCGGAGGAGTCGACGACCTTGATCGGGGCGCCGAGCCGGTCCGACAGCCAGGCGGCCAGCAGCGGCGCGCTCGGGTTGCCGGGAGAGGCCTCCACCACGCCCTTGCGGACCTTGCCCACCGGCTGGTCGAACGCGGCCGCCAGCAGGCTGCGCCACGGCGTCAGCCGGGCCCAGGACAGGTCGGTGTCGCCGCGGGAGTATCCCTTGGCCCTGGTCACCAGCGACTTGACCCCGCCGTCGTCGAAACCCCTGGCGTCGGTGATCCGGCGCTGCGCGAGGGCGCCGACCGCGTCCTTGGCCGGGACGTCGGGCGCCGCGCCCGGCCACCACACCACGACGGGCGTGTCGGGCAGCAGGAGCGGGCTGACCACGGAGTCGGCGTGCTGGGTCAGCTCGCCGTACAGGCGCAGGACCACGACCTCGCCCGGCGTGGACTCGCCGATGCGCAGCTCCGCGTCCAGCCTGATCGGCTCGTCGGCCTCACGGTTGATCACGACGATGATGCGCGACGGGTGCTCGCGGGCCGCGTCGGTGGCCGCGCGCAGCGCGTCGTACTGGTGGCGCTCCTCGCAGACCACCACGAGCGTCAGCACCATGCCGATGGCGGGCGCGCCCATCTGGTGGCGCAGGTGCGTGAACTGCGCCGAGATCTTCCCAGCCGTCGTGTCCGACAGCATGAAGGTAGTCACGAGTCCTCCTTCGTCGGACTCGCGACTGTAGTGCTGTGTCCGATGGTTCTCTCGCTACGCTCGATCACTAGAGCCTCCTCCACACGCGGCCGTCGCGGGCCATCATCGCGTCCGCCGACGGCGGCCCCCACGAACCGGCCTCGTAGGGCTCGGGCTGGCCCTGCGTGGCCCAGAACTCCTCGATCGGGTCGAGGATCGTCCACGACAGCTCGACCTCCCGCTGGTGCGGGAAGAGCGGCGGGTCGCCGATCATCACGTCGAGCAGCAGCCGCTCGTACGCCTCCGGTGACGACTCCAGGAACGACTCGCCGTAGGCGAAGTCCATGGAGACGTCCCGGACCTCCATGGCGGTCCCCGGCACCTTCGAGCCGAACCGCACGGTGATGCCCTCGTCCGGCTGGACTCGCACCACCAGCGCGTTCTGGCCCAGGATCTCGGTGTCGTCCTTGCTGAACGGCAGGTGCGGCGCCCGCTGGAACACCACGGCCACCTCCGTCACCCGGCGGCCCAGCCGCTTGCCGGTGCGCAGGTAGAACGGCACGCCCGCCCAGCGGCGGTTGGCGATCTCCAGCTTGACGGCCGCGTACGTCTCGGTCGTGGACTCGGGCGAGATGCCCTCCTCCTGCAGGTAGCCGACGACCTTCTCGCCGCCCTGCCAGCCGGCGGAGTACTGGCCCCGCGCCGTGTTCAGCGCCAGGTTGGCCGGCAGCCGCACGGCCTTGAGCACCTTCTCCTTCTCCCGCCGCAGCGCCGAGGCATCGAACGAGGTCGGGTCCTCCATGGCGACCAGCGCGAGGAGCTGGAGCAGGTGGTTCTGGATCACGTCGCGGGCCGCGCCGATGCCGTCGTAGTAGCCCGCGCGCCCGCCGATGCCGATGTCCTCGGCCATGGTGATCTGCACGTGGTCGACGAAGCCGCGGTTCCAGATGGGCTCGTAGAGATTGTTGGCGAACCGCAGCGCCATGATGTTCTGGACGGTCTCCTTGCCCAGGTAGTGGTCGATCCGGAAGATCGAGCTCTCCGGGAAGGCCGAGTTGGTGATCTCGTTCAGCTCGTGGGCCGACTTGAGGTCGTGCCCGAACGGCTTCTCGATGACCACGCGGCGCCACGACCCGTCGGGCGCGTCGGCCAGCCCGGTCCGCTTGAGCTGCTCCACCACCACGGGGAAGAACTTCGGCGGCACCGACAGGTAGAACGCGTAGTTTCCGCCCGTGCCCCGAGTCTCGTCGATCTCCGCCAGCGCCATGGCCAGCGCGTCGAACGCCCCATCGTCGGAGAACTCGCCGGGCACGAAGTGGATGCCCTCGCGGATCTGCTTCCAGACCTCCTCGCGGAAGGGCGTCCTGGCGTGCGCCTTGACGGCGTCGTGCGTCAACTGGGCGAAATCCTGGTCTTTCCAATCGCGCCGGGCGAAGCCGACCAGCGAGAAGCCGGGCGGCAGCAGCCCCCGGTTGCCCAGGTCGTAAATCGCCGGCAACAGCTTGCGTTTGGCCAGGTCACCCGTCACGCCGAACAACACCATCACGCACGGTCCCGCAACCCGCGGCAGCCGCTTGTCGCGCGGATCGCGCAGCGGGTTGGCGGCGGCCACCTCCTCGGTGGTGGCGGTGCCCGCGACGGCGGCCGCGACGGCCTCCTCCACGGGTGCTGCCGGGTCAGTCATGTCAAGCCTCCTGTGCTGCTGCGAGCAAACGCGCGACGCCCGCCGCGCGATCGGTCAAATGCAGTCGTACGGCGGGCCGTCCGCGGGTCTCGAGCGCCCCCAGGTCGCCGAGCGCCTGGGCCAGCTGGAGCCGCCCCAGCGTGTACGGCCGGCCGGGGACCGTCACGTCCTCGGCAACCGCCCCGGTGATCTGCAGGAACACCCCGTTCTGCGGCCCGCCCTTGTGGTACTGCCCCGTCGAGTGCAGCAGGCGCGGGCCCCACCCGAACGTCACCGGCCGGTTCGTGCGCAGCGCGAGCAGCGCGCGCAGCGTCGCCGGGTCGGCCATCATCCAGGCGTCGGTCATCTGCTCGAAGTCGGCCCCGTCGGGCACCGGGGCGTCGAAGGCCGCCATCCGGTCCAGAAAGGCCATGATCGACAGATAGCCGTCCGCCGGTATCGCGTTCAGCAACTCGGCGAACAACCCGGGCAGGTCCCGGGCCGTGGCCGCGCCGTACACCTCGACGGGCCCGTCCACGAACGACGGCGCGCCGGTCGGCAGGTCGGGCAGGGCCAGCAGCGCCGCGGTGTTCGCCTTCGACTCGGCCACGTTCGGCTGGTCGAACGGGTTGATCTCCAGGAGCAGCCCCGCGAGGGCGGTGGCGTACTCCCAGACCAGGAACTGCGCGCCCAGCGGCCCGTCCACGCGCACGTCCCCGACGTCGGTCTCGATGGCGACGACCAGCTCGTCGCCGCTCTCGTTGGGGTCGGCGCCCACGACGGGCAGCAGCCCCCTGCCCTGCTTGCCGGTGGACTCGGCCACGAGCTGCTCGATCCAGTCGGGCAGCCCGGTGATGGCCGAGAGCTGGTCCTCCAGCAGCAGCTTGTCGCGCCCGGCCAGCGCCGCGCCGCCGAGCGCGGCGCCCAGGTCGAGCCCGGGGTTGCCGGTGTCGCGCGACAGCAGCGGCAGCACCTCCCCGGCCTCGTCGAGCAGCCGCGCCACGTCGGCGCCCGCCAGCGCGCTGGGCACCAGCCCGAACGCCGACAGCGCCGAGAAACGGCCGCCGACGTCCGGCTGGGCGAGCACCAGCTCGTAACCGGCCTCCACGGCCCGCTTCTCCAGCGGCGAGCCCGGGTCGGTGACGACCACGACGCGGCCGGAGGGGGCCAGGCCCGCGTCGGTGAACAGCCGCTCGTAGATCCGCAGCAGGGAGTCGGTCTCCACGGTCGAGCCGCTCTTGCCGGCCACGACCACCACCGTGGCGTCGAGCTGCTCGCTCAGCGCGCGCCGCACCTGCCCCGGGTCGGTCGTGTCCAGCACGGTGAGCGGCACGTCGGCGGTCGCGCAGATGACCTCCGCCGCCAGCGACGAGCCGCCCATCCCGGCCAGCACCACGTTGGTCAGGCCCGCGGCGCGGGCCCGCTCGACGAGCCCGCCCAGCACGGGCAGCAGCTCGCGAGAGTAGCGGGGCAGGGTCAGCCAGCCTAGCCTGACCGCCGCCTCCCGCTCGGCGTCCTCACCCCACAGCGTGGGGTCGCCGGCGGCGAGCCGCGCGGGCACGCCGTCGGCGACGAGGCGCCCCGCGACGGAGGAAGCGGCCGAGGCCACCCCCTCCTCGCGGTAGAGCACCTCCATCACGGAACCAGGTTCTTGGTGACGCTCTCGAGCAGCTCGTTCCAGGACGCCTCGAACTTCTCGACGCCCTCGTCCTCCAGCACCTTCACCACGTCGTCGTAGTCGATGCCGGCCTCCTTGAGCGCGGCCATGGTGTTCCAGGCCTGCTCGTAGAAGGGGCGGACCGTGTCGCCGGTGACGTTGGCGTGGTCGGCCGTGGCGTCGAGCGTCTTCTCCGGCATCGTGTTGACGGTGCCGGGCGCGACGAGCTGGTCGACGTACATGGTGTCGGAGTAGTCGGGGTTCTTGACGCCGGTCGAGGCCCACAGCGGCCGCTGCGGACGGGCGCCCGCCGAGCGCAGGCGCTGCCAGCGCTCGGAGTTCATCACGTCCTCGTACGCCGCGTAGGCCAGGCGCGCGTTGGCGATGCCCGCCTTGCCCTTCAGCTCCGGCTTGCCCAGCTTGTCGAGCCGCTTGTCGATCTCGGTGTCGACGCGGCTGACGAAGAACGAGGCCACCGACTCGATCGTGGCGAGGTTGAGGCCCTTGGCCTGCGCCGCCTCGAGGCCGGCGAGCCAGGCGTCCATGACCGCGCGGTAGCGCTCGAGGGAGAAGATCAGCGTGACGTTGACGCTGATGCCCTCCGAGAGCGCCTGCGTGATCGCGGGCAGACCCTCGACCGTGGCCGGGATCTTGATGAACAGGTTGGGCCTGTCGACCATCCACCACAGCGCCCGGGCCTCGGCGACCGTCTTCTCGGTCTCGCGGGCCAGGCGCGGGTCCACCTCCAGCGACACGCGGCCGTCCACGCCGCCCGTGGCGTCGAAGACGGGGCGCAGCACGTCGGCGGCCCAGCGGATGTCGTAGGTGGTGATGGCGCGCACGGCCTCGCCCACGTCCACGCCGCGCACGGCGAGGTCGTGGAGCTGGGAGGCGTAGGCGTCGCCCTTGCTGAGCGCGTTGGCGAAGATCGTCGGGTTGGAGGTCACCCCGACGACGCTCTTCTCGCGGATCAGCTGCTCCAGGTTGCCCGTGCGCAGTCGCTCACGGCTGATGTCGTCGAGCCAGATGGCAACGCCCTGGCCGGACAGGTTCTTGAGGATCTCGCTCATCTCTTCTTCAGTTTCCCGTCGTCTCGCCCTTTTCCTGACCAAGCTTGGCCAGGCTCGCATGTGCCGCCGCCGCCACGCGCTCCGCCGTCAGCCCGAACAGCTCGTACAAAGTCTTGTACGGGGCGGAGGCACCGAAGTGTTCGAGACCGACCACTTCGCCGCATTCGCCGACGAACTCGTGCCAGCCGAGCGCGATGCCGGCCTCGACCGCGACGCGAGCCCGGATCGACGAAGGCAGAACCGTCTGCCTATATGCGATGTCCTGCCCCTTGAACCATTCGACACACGGCATCGACACGACCCGCGTCGGGATGCCCTTGCCCTCCAGCAGTTCGCGGCCCGCCAGTGCGATCTCCACCTCGCTGCCGGTGGCGATGAGGATGACCTTGGGCTGGCCGTCGGAGGCCTCGCGCAGGATGTAACCGCCGTGGGCCACGCCCTCGGCGCTGGTGCCCTCGACAACCGGCAGGTTCTGCCTGGTCAGAGCCAGGGCGGCGGGCCGGTCGGTGTGCTTGAGCACGGTCTTCCAGGCGTACGCCGTCTCGTTGGCGTCGGCCGGGCGCACCACGTCGAGGCCGGGGATCGCGCGCAGCGACCACAGGTGCTCGATCGGCTGGTGGGTGGGGCCGTCCTCGCCGAGGCCGATGGAGTCGTGCGTCCACACGTACGTGACCGGCAGCTTCATCAGCGCGGCCAGGCGCACCGAGGGGCGCATGTAGTCGGAGAAGACCAGGAAGGTGCCGCCGTACGGGCGGGTGCCGCCGTGCAGGGCGATGCCGTTGAGGATGGCGCCCATGGCGTGCTCGCGGATGCCGAAGTGCAGCGTGCGGCCGTAGCGGTTGCCGGGGAACTCCTTGGTCTGGAACTCCTCGGGGATGAAGGACGGCTCACCCTTCATCGTGGTGTTGTTCGACTCCGCCAGGTCGGCCGAGCCGCCCCACAGCTCCGGCAGCACCGGCGCCAGCGCGCTGAGCACGTCGCCGGAGGCCTTGCGGGTCGAGATCGACGCGCCCGTCTCGAACGACGGCAGCGCCCTGGCCCAGCCGTTGGGCAGCTCGCGCTGGGAGATGCGGTCGAACTCCTCGGCGCGCTCGGGGTTGGCCAGCCGCCACTCGGCGTAGCCCTTCTCCCACTCGGCGTGCTCGGCGCGGCCGCGCTGGGCGACGCCGCGGGCGTGCTCCAGCACCGCGGCCGGGACGTCGAACGTCTTGGCCGGGTCCATGCCGAGGACTTCCTTGGTGGCGGCGACCTCCGCCTCACCCAGGGCCGAGCCGTGGATCTTGCCGGTGTTCTTCTTGTTGGGGGCCGGCCAGCCGATGATCGTGCGCAGCCGGATGAACGACGGCCGGTCGGTCTCCGCCTTGGCCGCCTGCAGCGCGTCGTAGAGCGCCTGGACGTCCTCGGCGTACTCGCCGGTCTCGGTCCAGTCGACGCTCTGGGTGTGCCAGCCGTAGGCCTCGTAACGCTTGACCACGTCCTCGGACTTGGCGATCAGCGTGTCGTCCTCGATGGAGATCTGGTTGTCGTCCCACACGACGATGAGGTTGCCGAGCTTCTGGTGGCCGGCGAGGGAGCTGGCCTCGTGGCTGATGCCCTCCTCGATGTCGCCGTCGCTGACCACGCACCAGATGTGGTGGTCGAACGGCGAGCCGCCGGCCTCGGTGTCGGGGTCGAACAGGCCACGCTCGCGGCGGGCCGCCATCGCCATGCCGACCGCGTTGCCCAGGCCCTGGCCGAGCGGGCCCGTGGTGGTCTCGACGCCCGCCGTGTGGCCGTACTCGGGGTGACCGGGCGTCAGGCTGTCCCACTGGCGCAGCCGGCGCAGGTCGTCGAGCGTGAGGCCGTAGCCGGACAGGTAGAGCTGGATGTAGAGCGTCAGGCTCGAGTGACCGCACGACAGCACGAAACGGTCGCGTCCGGCCCACTTGGGATCGGTCGGGTCGTGACGCATCACACGCTGGAACAGCAGGTATGCGGCGGGAGCCAGGCTCATGGCGGTGCCGGGGTGACCCGAGCCCGCCTTCTCCACTGCGTCCATCGCCAGGGCTCGAACGACGTCGACCGCCTGCTTGTCCAGGTCGGTCCATTCGAGGGCTGGCACGAGTTCGGTGCTCAAGTGCTCGATCTCCGGAATCTAGTAGTCATTGATTGGCTATCCCGCCCACACGGGACCCTAACCGAGTGGAGCTGGCGAACGATTCCCATCCCACCCGCACGTGTCCATGTGCGGCGCAAGCCCCCCATTGGCCGGACCGGCCGCCCCTGCGACTACAGTTTGTTTGTTCGCAGGGGCGTCACGGCGCCCACCCATGGATCCGCTCTAATCAGAGGTTACGCGTTGACTCCGCACAGGCTGGAAGCGCCTTGACGGTGCTGACCAACAGGCAGGCGACGGCCCGATCTCCGCAGGTGGAGGGGCCGCGCTCGATCGGCATGATCGTCAAGGCCTACATCGCGCTCACCAAGCCGCGGATCATCGAGCTGCTGCTGATCACGACGCTGCCGGTGATGTTCCTGGCGGCGGGTGGCCTGCCGCCGCTGTGGACGTCGATCTCGGTCATGGTGTTCGGCACCCTATCGGCGGGCAGTGCCAACGCGCTCAACTGCTATGTGGATCGCGACATCGACCAGAAGATGCGCCGCACCCGCCGCAGGCCGCTGGCCAGGCACCAGGTGTCGCCGCGGGGCGCGCTGGTCTTCGGGATCGTGCTCGGCGTGCTGTCCCTGGTCGGCCTCTGGGTGACCACCAACTGGCTGGCCGCGATGCTGTCCACCGGGGCGATCCTGTTCTACGTGCTGGTCTACTCGATGATCCTGAAGCGCCGCACGGCCCAGAACATCGTGTGGGGCGGCATCGCGGGGTGCATGCCGGTGATGATCGGCTGGGCCGGCATCACCGAGCGGCTCGACTGGGCGCCGCTGGTGCTGTTCGGGGTGGTGTTCTTCTGGACGCCGCCGCACACCTGGACGCTGGCCATGCGCTACAAGGAGGACTACGCGGCGGCCAAGGTGCCCATGCTGCCCGTCGTGGCCACCGAGCGGCGCGTGATCCTGGAGTCGATCGCCTACACGTGGGCGACCGTGCTGTGCTCGCTGGCGCTGTGGCCGGTGGCCGGCACCACGCTGTTCTACCCGATCGTGGCCGCCGTCCTCGGCGCCATGTGCCTGTGGGAGGTCCACCGCCTGCTGGCCCGGCTCAACGCCGGCAAGACCGGCGTCGACCTGCGCCCCATGCGCTTCTTCCACTGGTCCAACGCCTACCTGGCGCTGCTGTTCCTGGCCGTGGCCATCGACCCGCTGCTGCCCTGACGGCGTGCGGCCGCGTGTCCGGACGGTGACGCTGTCTTGACCGGCACGGACCCCGGCCCTCTGATCCGTTAAAGTCACCGTATGGCGACCCGTGATCCACGCTGGGTGTTGAAGGACCGCCCGTCGTTCGCGTTGATCATCGGGCTCGTCCTCACCGGAGTCTGCGCTCTGGTCTCGTTCTCCTTCGACGTGCTCAACGGCGCTCCGGTGCAGTTCTTCATCGCGCTCGCGCTGGCGCTCGCGCCGGTGCCGCTGCTGCTGGCGGCCGTGCTGGCGCTCGACCGGATGGAGCCGGAGCCGCGCAGCAACCTGATCTTCGCCTTCGCGTGGGGCGCGGGCGTCGCGGTGCTGGTCGCCGGCCTGATCAACTACCTCAACCTGCACTACATCATCGACACCGCCAAGCTGTCGGAGGCCGGCGCCCGCAACGTCGCGGCCACCTTCGGCGCGCCCGTGGTGGAGGAGACGATGAAGGGGCTGGTGCTGCTCGGGCTGCTCAGGTTCCGCAGGGCCGAGCTCGACGGCCCCACCGACGGCATCATCTACGCCAGCATGGTCGGGCTCGGCTTCGCCATGAGCGAGAACGTCAGCTACTACCTCGCCGCGCTGTCCAACTCCGGCGTCAAGGGGCTGGCGGTCACCGTGGTGCTGCGCGGCATCCTGTCGCCGCTGGCCCACCCGCTGTTCAGCTCCATGATCGGCGTCGCCGTCGCCTACGCCGCCCGGCGCGAAGGCCCCGAGCGGGTCTTCTACATCCTGGCGGGCTGGTCGGGCGCGATGATCCTGCACGGCCTGTGGAACGGCCTGGCCTCCTACGGCGGCTTCCCCGGGCTCGTGGTGGCCTACCTGGCGCTGCTGGCCGTGCTGATCGTGCTCATCGGCGTGGTGTTCAAGGACCGGCGGCGCATCGTGGCCCTCATCCAGCGTTACCTGCCGCCGTACGAGCCGACCAAGCTGGTCACCCAGGCCGACATCTACATGCTGTCGACGTTCCCCAGGCGGCGCCAGGCCAGGCAGTGGGCCAAGGCCCACGGCGGCAAGCGCGGGCTGCGCGCCATGCGCGACTACCAGCTGGCCGCCACCGAGCTGGGCCTGCTGCACGAGCGGGCGGCCCGCCACATGGTCGACGAGCAGGGATTCCACGAGGAGCAGCGGGCGCTGCTGGAGTGCATGAGCACGGCCCGGGCGGACTTCCCGGTGCCGACGGCGCACGCCAGGTCGGCCGCGCGGGGCACCCCGCCGCCCGGCTACGCCCCCGGCGCGCCGGGCTGAGCCAGGATGTTCGTCAGGGAGACCTCGCGCGGGCCCGGATAGACCGGGTCGGAGTGGAGCACCATCGCGTCGGCGAACGCCTTGGCGGTGGCGAGCAGCTCGCGGGTGGCGTAGGCGTACGTGGGCGCGGCGAACTCCCTGGTCGAGTCGTCACCCACCCCGAACGCCTCCAGCCCGGCCGTCCGGCACAGCGTCACGGCCCTGGGCAGGTGGAACTCCTGCGTCACGACCGTCACCTGCCGCGCCCCGAACACCTTGCGCGCCCGCACGCACGAGTCCCACGTGTCGAACCCCGCGTAGTCCAGCACCATCACCCGTTCCGGCACGCCCCTGCGGAGCAGGTAGTCGCGCATGGCCGTCGGCTCGTCGTACTCCTTGCGGCTGTTGTCGCCGGACAGCAGCAGGGCCCGTACCTTGCCGGTCCGGTAGAGCTCGGCGGCGATGTCGAGCCGGTGGGCCAGCATGGGGGTGGGCTGCGTGCCGTACAGGCCCGCGCCCAGCACCAGCGCGGCCTGCGCCACCGGCACCCGCCCGAGCCAGGCGTCGCCCACGGCCGTCACCCGGTGCGTCGAGCTGCCGAGCCAGGCCCACGTCATGGGCGCCAGGGAGAGCACGCTGACCAGCACCAGACCCTGGTACGCGCGCCGCAGGGCCTTCCGAGTGGGGCGGACTTTCAGTAACAAATCTCACCCTCCAGGGGGTGGGGGAGTGGCGGACCGATCCCCTCATACCCTGGCATATCCACTCAGACGGCGGCGGGTGCTCCGGCGGCTTCGGTGGGGGAGTGGTCGGCGGGGGCGGTCTGCGGGGAGCGGGTGCGCAGCGAGGTGACCACCCTGAGCGCGGCGATCCAGACCAGCGTGGAGCCGAGCACGTGCAGCAGCACCAGCGCGGCGGGCACGGCCAGGAAGTACTGCGTGTAGCCGATCACACCCTGGCCCAGCTCCACGACCAGCAGCGCCAGCGCCGCCCGCCGGGCGGGCCGCGGCGCCTTGCTCACGTGCAGGGCGAACAGCACCGCGAACGTCAGCCCCACCACGATGTACGCGACGTCGGCGTGCAGCCGGGCCACCGCCTCGATGTCGAGGTCGAAGCGGGAGGCCATCTCGTCGCCCGAGTGCGGGCCCGTGCCGCTCACCCCGACCCCGACCGCCAGCAGCGCGAACACGGCCGCGAGCAGCGCGTAGCCGAGCCTGCGGATGTCGCGGTGGGTCACCCGTAGCGCCGGGCCGTCGCCCTCGCCCGCCCGGGCGTACAGCATCCAGCAGGCGGCGATCAGGCCGATGGAGATGAGGAAGTGCATGCCCACCGTGAACGGGTTGAGCATCGTGCTGACCACCAGGCCGCCCCACAGCGCCTGGGCCAGGACCCCCGCCGGCTGCAGCAGCGCCAGCGTCATCAGCGAGCGCCTGCGCGGCGCCAGCCGGAACGCCGACAGCACGCACGCCACGCCCACCGCCAGCACCAGGAACGTCAGCAGCCGGTTGCCGAACTCGACGAGCATGTTGAGCATCGACACCTCGGGGTGCGCGACCGGGATGAAGCTGTCCGGCGTGCACTTGGGCCAGGTCGGGCAGCCCAGCCCGGAACCGGTGACGCGCACGCCCGCGCCCGTCACCGCGATCCCCGCGTTGACCACCACGGACGCCATCGCCCAGGCCCGCATCGACTGCGTCGTGGGCGCCCAGAAGGAGAACAGGCGGCGCACGTGGCGGTTGGGGTGGTCCGTGGGTAGCTTCACGCCATCGATGGTACGGGCCCACCCACCCGGTCCCCCCACCGGTCACCCCACCCCTGACCACACACGCCCCCTCGGCTCGACCGCCCACGCTCCTCCCACGGGCCTCACTCGAAGCGCATCCGCACGGGTGGTGGGCGGGCGGCGGGGCGCGTGGACCATCCCTCGGCGAAGGGAGCTTGGCCGGGTGCGGTGAGGTGGTGATATGCCGTCGGTGGGTAGCGGCGGGGGCAGGGGGCGCGGCGCGGGCGGAGTGTCGTCCGTCCGGTGGAAAGGGCCTTCTCAAGAGAGCGGGGTATGTGACATATTACAGACCTGGGAGGTGATGGATGTCCGACGTCATCGTGGTCGGCGCCGGAGTCGTGGGTGCCGCATGCGCCTACTACGCCGCGCGCGCCGGTCTCGACGTGACCGTGGTCGATCGTGGCCCCGTGGCGGGCGGCACGACCGGCTCCGGCGAGGGCAACGTGCTGGTGTCCGACAAGGAGCCGGGCCCCGAGCTGGAGCTCGCTCTGCTGTCCAACCGGCTCTGGCGCTCGCTCGCGGACCTCGGCGGCTTCGAGTTCGAGCCCAAGGGCGGCCTGGTGGTCGCCGAGAACCCCGAGGTTCGGCGGCAGCTCGCCGAGCTGGCCGCCAAGCAGGACGTGGAGCACACCCTGGTGCCCGGCGAATCCCTGCGCGACTACGAGCCGCACCTGGCCGAGGGCCTGGCCGGCGGGGTGTACTACCCCGAGGACGCCCAGGTGCAGCCCATGCTGGCCGCCGCGCGCCTGCTCAGGCACGGCGCGGAGAGCTTCGGCCACGGAACGCTGCGGCTGCGCCTCGGGGCGGCGGTGACCGGGTTCGTGCGGAAGGGGGACCGCATCGCGGGTGTTCGCACCTCCCAGGGTGACGTGCTCGGCGACGCGGTGATCAACGCGGCGGGCACCTGGGGCGGCGAGGTGGCCGCGCTGGCGGGGGTCGATCTGCCGATCCTGCCCAGGCGCGGGTTCATCCTCGTCACCGAGCCGCTGCCGGAGCCGCTGATCAGGCACAAGGTCTACACCGCCGCCTACGTCACGAACGTGGCCAGCGACTCGGAGGCCCTGGAGACGTCGGCGGTCGTGGAGGGCACGCCCGCGGGCACCGTGCTCATCGGGGCCAGCAGGGAAAGGGTCGGGTTCGACCGGACGACGTCGGTACCGGTGCTCGCCCGCCTGGCCGAGCAGGCCGTGGCGCTGTTCCCCGCGCTGCGCGAGGTGCGGGCCATCAGGTCGTACTGCGGGTTCCGGCCGTACTGCCCCGACCACCTGCCCGTCATCGGCGCCGACCCGCGTGTTCCCGGGCTCTATCACGCCTGCGGGCACGAGGGGGCGGGCATCGGGCTCGCCCCGGCGACCGGCCACCTGCTCGCGCAGGTGCTCACCGGCTCCCCGACCGACCTGGACCTGCGGCCCTTCCGGCCGGATCGCTTCGCGGAGGAGTCCTCTTGACGTTCCACATCACGATCGACGGGCGTCCGGTACCCGTCGTGCCCGGGCAGACGATCGGGGCGGCGCTGCACGCGGCCGGGGTGCGGTCGTGGCGCAGCACCCGCTTCGGCGGGCGGCCCCGCGGGCTGTTCTGCGGGATCGGGGTCTGCTTCGACTGCCTGATCTCGGTCAACGGGCGGGCCCCTGAGCGGGCCTGTCTGGTGGAGGCCGCGCCCGGTGACGAGGTGACGACGTCATGACGTACGACCTGGTGGTGATCGGCGGCGGGCCCGCGGGGGTGGCCGGCGCGCTCACGGCGGCGCTGGCCGGACTGCGGGTGGCGCTCCTGGACTCCTCCGTACGGCTCGGCGGCCAGTACTTCCGCCACGCCGCCGACCCCAAGGCCGCGCCCGGCCTGGACCGGTTCCTGCGGCAGGCGCGGGCCCTGGACGCCCGCGCCGAGGTGCTGCCGCGCCACCAGGTGT
>NZ_JBSGFQ010000131.1:0-32707 GCF_053603495.1 Nonomuraea sp. NPDC004186
TCGTCCCCCCCACCCACCGGGTGGCCCCCCGCGCCTACCCCCCGGGGGGGGCGGGCCCTCCCTGAACAGGGGCCCGCCTACGCGAGCGTGATCTGGTCGCCCTCGACCTTGATCTGCTGCGCGGGCAGCGGCTTGTCGGCCGGTCCGTCCTTGACCGAGCCGTCCGCGATGGCGAACTTGCTGTTGTGACACGGGCAGACGATCACCCCGTCCGAGACGCTGCCGACCGTGCACCCGTTGTGCGTGCACACGGCGCTGAACGCCTTGAACTCGCCCGAAGTGGGCTGCGTCACCACGATCTTCTGGTCCTTGAAGATCGTCCCGCCGCCGACGGGGATGTCGGCGGTCTTGGCCAGCGCCCCACCGGCTTGCGGCGCGCCGGACTGCGGGGCGCTCGACTCGGAGGCGGTGCCGGCGGACTGTGCGGTATCGGTGCCGCCGCCGCAGGCGGTGAGCGCCAGCGCGAGGCCGCCCGCACCGACGCTCGCGAACACTGCACGGCGACTCTGAAGGTCATCTCCCATGCGCTCACCCAACCGCACCTAGGTGAGAAATTCATGAGACGCGATCTACGCGAGCTTGATCTTGTCTCCGTCCACGGTGATCTTCTTCTCCTCAAGCGGCTCGCTCGCGGGCCCGTCCTTGACGGAGCCGTCGCTGATGTTGAACTTGCTGCCGTGACAAGGGCAGTTGATCGTCTTGTTCGCGACGGTGGCGACCGTGCAGCCCGCGTGGGTGCAGACCGCCGTGAACGCCTTGAACTCCCCGGCGGTCGGCTGCGTGACCACGATCTTCTCGTTCTCGAAGACCTTCCCACCGCCTTCGGGGATATCGGCCGTGTCAGCCAGCGCCTTGCCGCCGCCGCTCTTCGCCTCGGCCTTTTTCTTCTTCGGCGACGACGACTCCTCGGCGGGCTCCTCCGCCGGCGGCTCCGCACTCGCCTCCGTCGTCGGCGAGCCGTAGCTCGCACACGCCGTCAGAACCGCCGCGAGCCCGGCGCCGCCGGCGCCGAGCATCATCGCCCGGCGAGTCGTTTCCGTCATGGTGTGTTCCTCCCAGATTGGCTTTCACTTCAGGTACGGCCAGCGCCCTCGCGCCGGTTCAGCGTGCCCGAGCCCAATCCGGTTCTCTACGCATAAGTACGTGTTCAGCAGGCCACTTCACGCCGCCACTTCACCCGCCACTTCAGGCGACCACGATGCCGTCACCCTCGACCCTGACCTTGTAGGACGTCAACGGGGCGCTCGCGGGCCCCTTGGTGGCCTTGCCACTGTCGGCGGCGAACTCGCTGCCGTGGCAGGCACACCTGATGACGTTCTCCTTGGGGGTGCTGACCGCGCAGCCCTTGTGCGTGCAGATCGAACTGAACGCCATGAAGACCCCCTGCGTGGGCTGGGTCACCACGACCTGCAGGTCCTCGATCACCTTGCCCCCGCCCACGGGCACGTCGGCGACCTTGGCGATGACCTTGCCCTTGAGACTCGGCTGGGCCTTGGCATCTCCCCCGCCACACCCCGCCAACGCCAGCGCACACGCCGCGACCCCGGCCGCCCCCAGCACCTTGCGCCGCCCGAACCCCGCTTCAGGCCCCGTTTCAGGCCCCGTTTCAGGCACGGCTGCGCCCCGCTCCGTAACCGTCATGAACTGCCGACCCTCCGCGTCGCCGCTGACCCCCTGCAGGTCAAGCCGTTACCATCACCCAACCTTATTGCCGCCACCCCTCGGTCCCCCCGCCGGGTAGCACCCCACCCCCACCGACGAGAAGGCCCGGCAACCCCCAGCCACCCGACCAGCAAGGCGACCCAACAACCCCCAACCACCCACTCCAGCGAGGCGGCCAGCAGCCTTCAGCCATCAGCGCCAGCAAGGCAGCCAAACAGCCCCACCCGCTTACACCGGCGAGGCGTCCCCCGTAGCCCTCGGCCACCCCACCGGCAAGGCACCCGACACCCCAACCACTCCAGCGCCGACGCGACCCGACACTCCCCACCAGCGGAGCAGCAAAGCAGCCCTCAGCCATCCACACTGGCAACGCGGCCCAGCAGCCCTCAGCCGCTCACACCGGCGAGGCAGCCTCGCAGCCCCACAACCACCCCCACCAGCGAAACGGCCCAGCGACCCCACAACCGTCGGCATCCCGGCAATCGGTTGCCGAAGCGAGAACTCGACTACCGCCCGGCGTGATCGACTGTCAGCGGGTGGTAGGCCGACGGTCAGCGCCGACGCCCACCCTGCCCATATGACTCTCACGACAGAACGCCCGGCCACACCCCCCGTCCGACCCCGCTGGTGGCGGCGTCCCTGGGTGGCCCCTCTGGCGGTGGTGGCGATCGTGTTCGTCGCCTTCTCGCTGCCGCCCTACCTGTCCATGAACCCGGCCCAGTCCCGCGTGCCCGCCCCCGACTTCTTCCCACCTCACTTCGCGGTGCTGTCCCTGCACGTGATCTTCGGCTCGACCGCGATGATCACGTGCTGCCTGCAGATCTGGCCGTGGTTCCGCCAGCGCTATCCCCGCGCGCACCGCCGGATCGGCCGCGTGTACGTCTTCGGCGGCTGCCTGCCCAGCGGCGTGCTGGGCCTGATCGTGTCGGTGACCACGCCGTACTTCGGCCCGGTGACGGCGGCCAGCGGCGTCGTTCTCGCAACCCTCTGGGTGGCCTGCACGCTGGCGGGCTGGCGGATGGCCAGGCAACGCAGGTTCGTCGACCACCGCCGGTGGATGGTCCGCAGCTTCGCCCTGACCCTGTCCATCATCACGAACCGCCTCTGGGGCGTCGTGTTCACCATCGCCCTGTCGCCCGAACTGGAGACAACCTTCCACGGCGACGAGACGCTGCTGGCGAGCATGGTAAGCGCGCTGAGCGCATGGCTGGGCTGGGTGCTGCCGCTGCTGTTCGCCGAGTGGTGGCTGGAGCGCGGCGACGCCGCCAAGCGCCGCGCCCGCGCCGCCGCCGCAAGCCGCCAAGCAGCCTGAACGCACACTTCGCCCCGCTACCACCCCGCGCACAGAACCAACGTCGCCCCGTTACCACCCCGCGCACAACTACGGACACCGCCCAGCGCCACCGCGCACAACTACGAACGCCGCCCATGCCACCGCGCATGAGCACCCACGTCCGCCCAACACCCGCTCGTGTGGACACCGCATCTCTTCGGCATCACCAGTTCGCGCGTAAGCACGAATGTCGCCAGGCACCAGCACTGCGTGCCTAACCTCATCCAGCACGACCACCCCACGTGGGCGCTGTCCCCCACCAGCAACGCCCGCGCGGACACACTCCGCGTCTGGCCGGCCGTCCCGGTGCGCTCCGGACCGCTGCGCCCGCACCGGGGTGCCGCAGCGGTCCGCACCGGAGCCGCCCGCCACCCGGGCACTCCGATCGGCCACCCCGCCAGATCTGCCGCCCGCACGAGGACACCCCCGTGCGGGATTCAGGCACGAGGACGCCCCCGGGCGCGACTCAGAAGGAGAGAATCTTCCGCAGGAAGCGGCCCGTGTGGCTCTCGTCCACCAGCGCCACCTCCTCAGGCGTCCCGCTGGCGACCAGCGTCCCGCCCCGGGACCCACCCTCAGGCCCCATGTCGATGATCCAGTCAGCGGTCTTGATCACATCGAGGTTGTGCTCGATCACGATCACCGTGTTACCGCCGTCGACCAGCCGTCCGAGCACCCCCAGCAGTCGCCGGATGTCCTCGAAGTGCAGCCCGGTCGTCGGCTCGTCCAGGACGTAGATCGTCCGCCCCGTCTGCCGCCGCTGGAGCTCCGAGGCGAGCTTGACGCGCTGCGCCTCGCCACCGGACAGCGTGGTCGCGGGCTGCCCGAGCCGTACGTAGCCCAGACCCACGTCGTTGAGCGTCTGCAGGTGGCGCTTGATCGCAGGGATCGCCTCGAAGAAACCCAGGGCCTCCTCGATCGGCATGTCGAGCACCTCGGAGATCGTCTTGCCCTTGTAGTGGACCTCCAGCGTCTCCCTGTTGTAGCGGGCGCCGTGGCAGACCTCGCAGGGGACGTAGACGTCCGGCAGGAAGTTCATCTCGATCTTGATAGTGCCGTCGCCCGCGCACGCCTCGCAGCGCCCGCCCTTGACGTTGAAGCTGAAGCGCCCGGGCTGGTAGCCGCGCACCTTCGCCTCGGCCGTGGCCGCGAACAGCTTGCGGACGTGGTCGAACACGCCCGTGTACGTGGCCGGGTTGGAACGCGGCGTGCGCCCGATCGGCGACTGGTCGACGTGGACGACCTTGTCCACGTGGTCCATGCCGTTGATCCGCGAGTGCCGCCCCGGCACCGTGCGGGCGCCGTTGAGCTCCTTGGCCAGCGCGTTGTAGAGGATGTCGTTGACCAGCGTCGACTTGCCGGACCCCGACACACCCGTGACCGCCGTGAACACGCCCAGCGGGAAGTCGATGTCGACACCCTTGAGGTTGTGCTCGCGCGCCCCCTTGACCGTGATCTGCCGCTTCCTGTCGCGCTTGCGGCGCTTGGCCGGGATCGCGATGCTCTTGCGGCCGGACAGGTACTGGCCGGTCAGCGACTCCTCGCTGCTCAGGAGGTCCTGGACAGTGCCGGACACGACGACCTGGCCACCGTGTTCGCCGGCGCCGGGGCCGATGTCGACCACCCAGTCGGCCGCCGCGATCGTGTCCTCGTCGTGCTCGACCACGATCAGCGTGTTGCCCATGTCGCGCAGCCGGACGAGGGTGTCGAGCAGCCGCATGTTGTCACGCTGGTGCAGGCCGATGGACGGCTCGTCGAGCACGTACAGGACGCCGACCAGGCCGGAGCCGATCTGCGTGGCCAGCCTGATGCGCTGGGCCTCGCCGCCCGCCAGGGTGGCGGCGGCGCGGTCCATGGTCAGGTAGTCGAGGCCGACGTCGAGCAGGAAGCCCATGCGGGCGTTGATCTCCTTGACCACCCGCTCGGCGATGTGCATGTCGCGGTCGGACAGCTTTAGCCCGGCCAGGAACTTCGCGCACTCGCCGATCGACATGGCCGCGACCTCGGCGATCGACTTGTCGGCGACGGTGACCGCCAGCGTGACCGGCTTGAGCCTGGCGCCCTTGCAGGCCGGGCACGGGATCTCCCGCATGTAGCCCTCGAACCGCTCGCGGGTCGAGTCGCTCTCCGCCTCGGCGTGCCGGCGCTGCACCCACGGGATGACGCCGTCGTAGGTGGTGTAGTAGGAGCGCTGGCGGCCGTAGCGGTTGCTGTAGCGTACGTGGACCTGCTCGTCGTGGCCGTACAGCAGCGACTTCTGCGCCTTCTTCGGCAGCTTCTCCCACGGCGTGTCGAGGGTGAACCCGACCGTGTGGCCGAGCGCCTCGATCAGCCTGACGAAGTATTCGCTCGTGTGGCCGCCGGACCAGGGGTGGAGCGCGCCGTCGCCGAGCGTGCGCTCGGGGTCGGGCACCACCAGGTCGGGGTCCACCTCCATCTTCGTGCCGAGGCCCGTGCACTCGGGGCAGGCGCCGAACGGGGAGTTGAACGAGAACGAGCGCGGCTCCAGCTCCTCGAACGACAGGTCGTCGTAGGGGCAGTAGAGGTGCTCGGAGTAGAACCGCTCCCGGTTGGGGTCGTCCTCCGGCAGGTCGACGAACTCGAGCGTGATCGTGCCGCCGGACAGCTGCAGCGCGGTCTCGACCGAGTCGTTGAGCCGGCGCCGCGCCGACTCCTTGACCGACAGGCGGTCGACGATGACCTCGATGTCGTGCTTCTCGTACTTCTTCAGCTTCGGCGGCTCCTCCAGCCGCACGACCGTGCCGTCGACCCTGGCCCTGGCGAAACCCTTGGTCTGCAGCTCGCGGAACAGCTCGGCGTATTCGCCCTTGCGGCCCCTGATGACCGGCGCGAGCACCTGGAAGCGAGTGCCCTCCTCCAGGTCCATCACGCGATCGACGATCTGCTCGGGCGTCTGCCTGGCGATCGGCCGCGCGCACACCGGGCAGTGCGGCTTGCCGATGCGCGCCCACAGCAGCCTCAGATAGTCGTAGACCTCGGTGATCGTGCCGACGGTCGAGCGCGGGTTCTTACTGGTGGCCTTCTGGTCGATCGACACCGCGGGCGACAGGCCCTCGATGAAGTCGACGTCGGGCTTGTCCATCTGGCCGAGGAACTGGCGGGCGTACGCCGACAGCGACTCGACGTAGCGCCGCTGGCCCTCAGCGAAGATCGTGTCGAAGGCCAGGCTCGACTTCCCGGAGCCGGACAGGCCGGTGAAGACGATCAGCGAGTCTCGCGGCAGGTCGAGCGAGACGTCCTTGAGGTTGTGTTCTCGTGCACCACGCACGATCAGGCGGTCTGCCACGGCGATCCCGGAGGTCAAAAGGCGGATAGGTCCACGGGGGATGGTAGACGGAGGCTCCGACAATTTCGGCGGACCGTTGCCCGGCCCCCGAAAATCCGTCCCTCACAGGTTACGGCCATCTCCCACCCCGGCAGGAGCCCTTCCACATTCAACCAGCTGACCTGCGGCTTTATGCCGGGCGCCAGCCCACGCCCCCAGCTGATGAAATATCCAGACATGACCGTCCTACTCGCGCTGCAGGCCGAGCTGGCCTCGGCCACCAGCCGGCTGCTGGCCACGGCCGCGTCCCTGTCCGACGCCGATCTCGCCGAGCCCTCCCTCCTGCCCGGCTGGACCAGAGGACACGTGCTCGCCCACGTCGCGCAGAACGCCGACTCCCACCTCAACCTCCTGACCTGGGCGAAGACGGGCGTCAAAGTCCCACAGTACGCCTCCCACGAGGCCAGGACCGCCGCGATCGAGGCCGCTTCCACCTACCCAGCCGCCCGGCACCTGGCCGACCTCGAGGAAGGCGCGGCCCGCCTGGCCGCCGCCGTCCGCGACCTGCCCCAGGACCGCTGGTCGGCCCGGGTGGAGGGCATGCGCCCGCCCGAGCACCCCGCCTGGTACCTCCTGGTACGTCGCCTGCGCGAGATCGGCCTGCACCACGTGGACCTGGCCGCCGGGTACGGCCCCGCCGACTGGCCCGCACCGTTCGTCCTGCGCGAACTCCACGACTGCCGCGCCTGCTGGCCGCACGCCCGCGGCACGGTGAGCGAGATCATGCTCAAGAACCCGTCGGGCGGGATCACCGCCAGGTGGCCCGGCCTCGGCACCGGCCCTGCGGTCGAGGGCGCGCCGGCCGACATGCTGGCCTGGCTGACCGGCCGGTCGAGGGGTGAGGGCGTTACCCTGGTGCCAGTGGGGCAGTCGTTCACGCCCGCGGGCGAGGGCCTTCCGGAGCCGCCGCCGTGGCTGACGATGCCGGCCCCCGCTGATCTGCCCACGACACCCCCGAAGGACTACCCATGACCTACACAGGTGACGTCCAGGTCGGCGGCCCCGCCGACGTGCGCGAGCTGCCCGCGCTCACGATCTACAAGCTCGCCGTCGGCCCGTTCGACAACAACGCGTACCTGCTGCGTTGCTCGGAGACCGGCGACGGGCTGCTGATCGACGCGGCCGCCGACGCCGATCGGCTGCTCGCCCTGATCTCCGACCGGCCGGTCGGAGAGATCGTCACGACCCACCAGCACGGCGACCACTGGCAGGCTCTTGAGCAGCTGACCAAGGTCACCGGCGCCGAGGTGATCGCCCACCCGCTCGACGCGCCCGCCCTGCCCGTGCCGGTGGACCGCACGGTCGAGCACGGCGACACGATCACCGTCGGCGCCGTCACGCTGGAGGTCATCCACCTGCGCGGCCACACGCCGGGCTCGATCGCTCTGCTGTACGACGGCGGCGAGGCGGGACACCACCTGTTCACGGGCGACTCGCTGTTCCCCGGCGGCGTCGGCAACACCCAGAAGGACCCGCAGCGCTTCACCCAGCTCTACACCGACGTGGTGGAGCGCATCTTCGACCGCCTCCCCGACGAGACCTGGGTCTACCCGGGCCACGGCAAGGACACCACCCTCGCCACCGAACGCCCGTCCCTCCCCGAATGGAAGTCTCGCGGCTGGTGATCTAAGCGCCACTTGGGCGGGCCGCGCTGTTTGGGACGGACTTGCGCGGCCTGCCACTTGGGGACGACCGTCTGAGAGCAAGCAACGCCTCTTCCGCGAGGGCGCCGCGCTCTCGATGCCGCCGTGGTCAGACTCACCACGGAATCGGCCCAGAACGCGCGTCGTCACGGCGAGCAACCCGTGGGCCTTCACGACCGGCCATGACGGATGGCCACCCACGTCGGCGCGTGCGGCCCACCGTGCGCAGCCGTAAAGGATGGGCCTGAGGACCAGCGTGCGGCCCACCGTGCGCAGCCGTAAAGGATGGGCTTGAAGACCGGCGCGCGGTCCACCGTGCGCAGCCGCAAAAGATGGGCCTACGAGTGGGTGGAGAGGACGTGGAGGATGCGGTCGGCGGCGAGGGCGGGGTCGTCGGCCAGGCCGACGACCTCGCCCCACGACCACCGATAGAACCATCCGTCGGACATCGGCACGCAGTCGACGGTCTCCGCCAGCAGCGCCGTGTCGGGATCGCTGATCCGCAACGCGGGCGGGTAAGGCCGGAGCGTGGCCGTCAGCCCGCGTTGCTCCAGCTCCGTGGCCAGCTTGCCGAGATAGTACGTGCGCGTGTGCTCGCGCGGCGTAGCCGACATGGCTCCATCAAAGCCGAAGTAAGACGAAAAATCCCGGTCAGTTGTTAATACGTTCGGCCTCGCGGCGCTGCTCCCGCTTGTAGACCAGCACCCGCAGAGGGATCGCCGCCACGAGCGCGATCTGCATGCTCGCGCCGATCTTGATCGGCATGTCGCCGCCCTCGGGCCACGCCACCCAGAAGGTCAGGAACGCCACGTTCACCATGATCCAGCCCAGGACGCCCGCCAGGAGCTGGCCCTTCGGCTTGGGGTACTCGATCCGGCTGACCATCAGCCACGCCACGGCGAGCACGGCCAGCAGGGACCAGACGCTCGGCTGGAACAGCAGCACGATGGAGATCACGGTCATGGCCCCCATGGGGATGGGCAGGCCCATGAAGTCGCCGCTCTTGGTCTTGACGCAGGCGAACCTGGCCAGGCGTACGACGCCGGCCACCAGCACGGCCGCCGCCGCCCCGACCACCATCGGGAACGGCACCTCTTTGGTGAACCCTCCCCAGATCACGACCATGAACGCGGGCGCGAACCCGAAGCTGATGACGTCGGCCAGGTTGTCGAGCTCGGCGCCCATCGCGGAGGCTCGGAAACGCCGCGCCACGAGGCCGTCGAACAGGTCGCACGTCGCGCCGATGAGCAGCAGCACGATGGCGGTGGCGAAAGAGCTGGGAACGGGCGTGAAATGACCGCCGGCGACCGTCAGCTGCTGGATCGCGGAGTACGCCAGCACACACACCGCGAGGAACCCGCAGACCGCGTTGCCCAGCGAGAGGGAGTCCGCGGCGGACAGGCGGAACGCCTTGCCGACGGGACCACGAGGTTCTTCCTCATCCGCCTGCCAACTGCCGGCGTCAGCCGCGGTCAATTCTGGTCACCCCCGCAACCGTCTTCTCACCCACGGACACCGCGGGAGAGATCCCTTCGGGAAGATAGATGTCGACGCGCGAACCGAACCTGATGAGCCCGATCCGCTCGGCCTGCGCCACCTTCGCACCGCTGCTCACGTATGGCACGATCCTGCGCGCCACCGCGCCCGCGATCTGCACCATCTCGATGTCGCCCAGCGTGGTCTCGAAATGCCACACCACGCGTTCGTTCTGGTCGCTGTCCTTGTTGAACGCCGGCAGAAACCCACCTGCCACATGCTGCACGGAGGTGACATTTCCCGCAAGAGGGGCCCGATTGACGTGTACGTTCAGCGGGCTCATGAAGATCGCGACCCTGGTGCGGCCGTCCGGCCACGGGTCGATGCTCTGCACCACGCCGTCGGCGGGCGACAGGACGCGTCCCTCGCCGGGAGTGCGGTCAGGGTCGCGGAAGAACCAGAGCATACCGCCGGTGAGTGCGCTCAGCGGCACCGCCGCGAGCGCCCAGCGCCGGTCTCGGCGCGTCAGCAGCGCGGTGGCGGCCGCCGCGGCCACCGTCGGGAGGAGCCACGGGGAGACCCCGCGTGCGAGCCTGACGCGGCTCGACTTGGCAGAATCGTCTGACACGTACAACCTTTGATGGTGACTGGATTGGGCGCTTTGCCGTGATGTTACAGAACTAGCAACTATTACACGGCACAACTACACAAGCAAAGCGCCTCGAAGCCCTTTTCGCTAGACCTGCTCCGGGTGCGGTTCCTCGCCCTTGCGCGCGTCGATGCGGGCCTTGATCAGGCTGGCCACGGTGGTGATGACCATGGTGGCGCCGATGACCGAGAGCGACACCCAGATGGGAATTTCGGGCGCCCAGGAGACATGGCTGGCGTGCAACGCCTCCAATATCAGCTTAACCCCGATGAACCCCAGGATGAACGCCAAACCATAGCTGATGTAGACCAGTCGCTGCAGCAGCCCGCCCAGCAGGAAGTAGAGCTGACGCAATCCCATCAGGGCGAACGCGTTGGCCGTGAAGACGATGAACGGGTCCTTGGTGAGCCCGAAGATCGCCGGAATCGAGTCGAGCGCGAAGAGCAGGTCGGTGCTTCCGATCGCGACCATCACGATGAGCATCGGGGTCACCATGCGCCGGCCGTCGATCTTGACGGTGACCTTGGAGCCGACGTACCCGTCGGTGGTGGGGAAGGCCCTGCGCACCCACCTCAGCACGACGTTCTCGTTGAACTCCTCTTCCTCGCCCTTGAGGTGCTGGCGGATGAGGTTGATCGCGGTGTAGACGAGGAAGGCGCCGAACACGTAGAAGAGCCAGCTGAAGCGCTCCAGGGCGGCGGCCCCGAGCGCGATGAAGATACCGCGCATCACCAGCGCGAGCAGGATGCCCACGAGCAGCACCTTGTGCTGGTATTGGCGTGGCACGGCGAATCTGCTCATGATGATGAAGAAGATGAAGAGGTTGTCGACGCTCAAGCTGTATTCGGTGATGTAGCCGGCGAAGAACTCACCGGCCTTGTCTCCTCCGACAGTGGCCCACAGGAGCACTCCGAACACAATGGCGAGAGCGACATAGAAGGTCACCCAGTATCCGGCCTGCCGCATGGAGAACTCTCGGGCTTCTCCACGGTCGACTATCCACAAGTCAATGGCGAGGACGACAAGGAGACCGCCGATCACGGCGATCCAGGCCCACACGGGTACAGTCACGTCAAGACCCTCCGGCATGCACGACTCATTGCCGGAGGTCTCTCCCGCCCGCTGAAAACCGCGGACCGGCAGCCCCGGGGGCCCCGTGGAGCGGGGCTGCACCGTGATGACGAGGCTGTCGCGAAGGGATACTCCCCTCCCTAACCCAGGCAGTATATGAGAACCGTTCGGCGCGGCCTAATCATCCTTTGGATCTTGACCACCGTAAACGGCCAGCACGCTCTCGACGGCGTCGTCATCCCCGGGCATCTCCAGCCCCCGCCGCGCGGCCGCCGCAGCCAGTGTTTCCGCAGCTCCGGGAGCTACGAGCGCCTGTACGGCCCGGCGCAGCGCCTCAACATCCCCGGGTGGAACCAAGATCCCAGCATCCCCCAAAATTTCTGGAATTCCACCCACATCGGATGCGATTGCCGGTGTTCCCGACATGAGCGCCTCGCGGAGGGTCAGCGGCTGGCCCTCCCACCGGCTCGGCATCACCAGCACGACCGCGGCCCCGAGCAGGTCGGGCACGTCGTCCCGGTTGCCGAGCAGCATCACGGGCAGGCTCTCGGCCTGGATCCTGCTCTGCAACTCCCCGCGCAGCGGCCCGTCCCCCGCGACCACGAACACCGGCTGCTCGGACGGCCACGGCCCGGCGGCGACGTCGAGCAGCGTCTCGAGCCCCTTCTGCTGGGCCAGCCGGGCGATCGTCAGGAGCACCGGCCGGTCGCCCGCGCCCAGCTCGTCCCGGACCTGCCGCGGGGTGCGTGCCGCCGGCCGGAGCCCGGGCGCGGGCACGACGGCGGCCCGCACGTCCCGGGCCCCGAGCCGGGCCATGCCCATGCCGAGGTCCGGCGAGACGACGAGCACGTGATCGGCCCGCCGCGCCACGATGCGCTCCAGGACCCCGTAGACGAGCCCGACGAACCCTCCGGCGGTCAGCGCGTTGTGCAGGGTGACCACCAGTCGCGGCCCGCCCCGCTTCCCGAGGGCGGCCAGCGCCCCGGCCCGCAGACCGTGGGCGTGCACGACGTCGGCGTCCCGGGTCAACCGCCTGATGGCGAGCGCGGTGCGCAGGTCGTTCGCGGGGTGCGGCCGGTCCGAGACGGCCACCGCCGCGAACCGCGCCCCGGCACGACCGTAGGAGAACTGCTCCTCGACGCTGCGCGGCCCGATGACGGCCACCTGATGCCCGCGCCGCACCAGCCCTTCGACCAGCATCCGGACATACCGCCCGGTGCCGCCGGACGTGGTGCCCAGCACGAATGCCACCCGCACAACCCGCTCCTTCCTCGCCGCTCCCGGCCGCCGGGCCACGGAGCGGCCCGCTCAACCCCAGCCCGCTCAAGCCCGTCTGCTCAACCCAGCCCGCTCAACCCAGCCCGCTCAAGCCCGTCTGCTCAAGCCCGTCTGCTCAACCCAGCCCGCTCGACCCCGCACGCTCTCAACCCCGCCCGCCCCGGCGCAGCAGCCCGGCCACGGCATCGGCGTCGGCTCGATCGACCAGGGCCACGACCACGGCCCCCACCACCAGCGCGACGGCGGCGGCCAGGACGGTGGCCCACACGTTGGGCCAGATGCCGCTCGCCCCGACCAGCCCCACCACGCCGGTCCCTGCCAGGTAACCCAGGAAACCGCCCCCGGCCGCCGCGACCGCCGCCCGGGGCAGGCCCGCCACCGCCGCGCTCCCCCGGGCGCGGACCACTGAGCCGAGCAGCAGCGCCCCGCCCACGCTCATGCCGACGCTCATCCCGAGCGCCAAGCCACCGATCTTCCACCCCCCGGGCAGCGCCAGCGCGAAGACCGCCTGCGCGACCGTCGCCACCACCCACGCGGTCACGGTCCCGGTGGCGACCTCCCGGCCGCGGCCGGCCGCGTAGAGGACCCGGCTCAGGTGCGCGATCAGCCCGTATCCGACCAGGCCCGGCGCGAACAGCGCGATGGCGTGCGCCAGCTCGGACGGGTCCACCTCGGTCTTGATCCCGAGGAACACCACCGCTCCCGGCCCCGACGCGGCGGCCAGCACCCCGGCGGCCAGCCCGGACACCAGCACCACGGCCCGCGTGGTGCGCGCCGCCAGCTCGGCGAACGCCCGCGGCTCGCCGGCCTGCGCGGACAGCCGGGGGAACGCGCTGGTGGCGATGGGCACGGCCAGCACCGCGTACGGCACCAGGTAGATCGCCCACGCGTAGTTGTAGACGACGATGGCGCCGTTGCCGATCGCGTGGTTGGACAGCACCAACACCATGATCGTGGCGGCCTGCTGGGCGAGGAGCGCGGCGATCCCGGCGAAGGCGAGCCGGCGCACCTGCCCGGCCACCCCGTCGGGGAATCGCAGGGTGGGCCGCCACCTCAACCCCAGCCGCGCCGTGGGCCCGATCACGGCCAGCACCAGGGACAGCACCCCCAGGCTGGTCCCCAGCGACAGCGCCAGCTCGGCCGGGCCCAACAGTGACTCAGGGTTGCTGTCGCCACCGCTGAGCGGCACGAACAGCAGGTAGGCCACGATGACCACGATGCTGGACACGAGGGGCGCGACTGCGGGCCCGGCGAAGCGCTTGTGCGCCTGCAGCACGCCGTAGAGCACGACGGCGACACCGTAAAGGGGGATCTGGGGCGCGAAGACGACCAGCATCCGGGTGGCGACCGCCGTCACCGCGCCCATGTCGCACCCTTTGATCGGGGAGCCGAAGAACAGCCCGATGACCGGCCCGGCGAACAGCGCGGTGAGCACGGCCAGCGGGACGAGCACCACGACCACCCACGTCAGCAGCGCCGAGCTGATCCACCCCACCCGCTTGCCGGTCTCCCGGTCGTCGTCCGAGGCCCGGGCGGCGAGCACCGGGACGACCATCCCGGCCAGGGCCCCGCCGACGACCACCTCGAACACGATGTTGGGGATCTGGTTGGCCGTCATGTAGGCGGTCGAGAGGCAGTTGGTCCCCACCGTCTGGGCGAAGGCGTACTGCTTGGCGAACCCGGCGACGCGTGCCAGCACCGTGATGGCCCCGATGAGCATGGCGCCGCCCGCGACCCCTCGCGCCGTCACCACTGCCACCCGGCCTCCCCAGCCCCGCGCCCGATCGCGCCGACGCAGAACATCCTGGCAGGTCGTACCGACAAACGAGCGGTCACACAGGGTCGACCGGACGGCGGCCGAGCATGTCGAGGCGGTTGAGCACGGGGTTGCCGGCGATGACCTTGGTGAAGCTGACCTTCTCCGCGGCGGCGGTCAGCGCCACCACGGTGCCCAGCAGGACATAGCGGCCCGGACGCCCCAGCTTGGTGACAGCGGCGAGCCCGAGCAGGGCGCCCAGGGAGTTGGCCCCGGCGTCGCCGAGCATGGCGCGCTCGCCCAGGTCGTCCGGCAGCAGCGCCGCGGCGGCCCCCAGCGGCACGGCGGCCAGCGCCGCGGTGGCGGGCGAGTCGCGGAAGAGGGAGGCGGCCAGCAGCGGCCCGCCGGTCAGCAGGCCCACCTTGATGGCCCGGCCGGGGCGCAGGTCGAAGAGGTTGGCGAGGTTGGCGGCGCCGGCGATGGCGGCGCCGTTGACCAGGGTGTCGACCGGTCCCTGCGAGACGAGGGCGGCGGCGCCGAGCCCGGTGGCGCCGATGCCGAGGATCTTGACGGCGCCGCTGGTGACCTCGCCCCGGGCGAGCGCGGTCAGGTGGCCCTTGAAGCCCTTGGACGACGTGGTGCCGTACAGGTCGTCGTAGGCGCCGAGCGCGCCGCTGCCCGCGCCCGCGACGAGCGCGGCCAGGCGCAACCGCCCCGGCAGGCCGGGTGTGAGCGCGGCCGCCGTGCTCGCCCCCGCCACGAACGCGGGGCCTTCGAGCAGCGTGATGGGCTCGCCGCGGTGGTTCTTGCGCGTCCAGCGGCCGCTCAGGTCGGCCGGCTTGTTGCGGGTGAACGCGGCGTACGCGACGCGGGCGGCCGCGGCGCCGATCGCGGCACCGGCGAGCGCGTAGAGGAGGCCACGGGCCTGGGTGGCAGGCATGTCAGCTCCCTGACTGGGTGGTGGGGGACGGAGTGGCGGTCGTCACCGTGGGCAGCATCGCCGAGGCGCCCTTGCCGACGCCGTACTGGCCGGCACGCCCGTTGAGCTGCTCCCGGAGAGAGTAGACGATCGCGACCCGGCCCGCGGGCATGTCGGCGGTATCGACCGAGCTGACCCTCTTGGAGACCTCGCCGTCGTCGCGCAGGGCGGCGATCGGGTCGCCGGGCGCGGCGGGGGTCGCGACGGTCCCGGCCAGCACCGTGCCCTTGCCCGCCAGGTCAAGCCCGCCGGCCACGGAGACGAGCGCGCCCGCCTGGACCTCGGCGCTCTCGCCCTCGTACGGCTTCTCCGGCGCGAGCATGACGGCGAGCGTGGCCCGCTTGACCGGGTCGCCGTCCGTGGTGAGCAGCCCGCCCGTCTCGAAGGAGCTGACGACGTCGGCGGTGGCCGGGTTGGGAGTGTTGGCCTGTGCCTGGTCGGGGGTGACAAAGGCGGCCGACAGCAGCATGGCGGCCCGGTCCCAGGAGGTGGCCGTGGCCGGGAAGATCATGTTGGCCGGCTTGAGCTGGTTGACCAGGCCATCCAGCACGCCGACGCCCTTGGGGTCGAAGAACTTCTCCGTCAGCGAGGCCCGCCCGGAGATCTCCGCGCCCGCCTGCGTGAGCACCTGCTGCGCGGCCTCCCGAACGGTGGTGCTGGAGCCGGGCGTCTCGACGAGGAGCACCCGCTGGCCCGTCAGGTCACCCGTCACCAGGTCCGGCGTCAGGGCGGTGATGAGCGCGTCGTTGCCGGCCTCGCGGCCCTGGAGCGCGTCGAGCTGCGTCCGCAGCTCCTCCTTCGACTTGGTGAGCTGGGCGGCCACCTCCTGCGCCGACTTGACCGCGGGCTCCTGCAGCAGCGTGGTGCCCAGCACGATTCCCACCGCGAGCGCCAGGAAGATCGCGACGATGGAGACGAGGTGGTAGCGAAAATCGATCACGAGAAAAGTCCGACCAGCCAGAAGATGAAGGCGTTCCAGGCATCTTGCAGACCGTTCAGCCAGGTCTGGCCGATCGGTGAGAGGAAGAGCGCGACGCTCATCACGATGAGCGCCGTGATCACGAGCAGGAGCAGCTGCGGGGTGGAGATGCGGCTGCGGTAGAGCCTGCTCACGCCCTTGGCGTCGATGAGCTTGCTGCCGATGATCAGCCGGGTGAGGAACGTGCTGGCCATGCCGGGGCGTCCCTTGTCGAGGAACTCCTCCAGCGTCCCGTGGGTGCCGACGGCCACGATCAGCTCGGCGCCCTTGTCGTCGGCCAGGAGCATCGCGATGTCCTCGCTGGTGCCGGTGGCGGGGAAGATCACCGCCTCGCGGCCGAGCTGGTGGACGCGCTCCAGGCCCGGCGCCCTGCCGTCGCGGTAGGCGTGTACGACAAGCTCGGCGCCGCAGGTCAGGGCCTTGGTGGAGACGGAGTCGAAGTCGCCCACGATCACGTCGGGCAGGTAGCCGGCCTCCATGAGCGCGTCGGCCCCGCCGTCGACGCCGACGAGGACGGGGCGGTATTCGCGGATGTAGGGGCGAAGGGTGGCGATGTCTTCTTTGTAGTGATACCCGCGCACCACGATGAGGACATGCCTGCCCTCCATCGGGGTGCGGATCTCAGGTACGCCGACTCCGTCGATGAGCAGCTTGCCCTCACCGCGGACGTACTCCATGGTGTTGACGGCGAAGGCCTCGATCTGCACGGCGAGCCCGGCGCGGGCCTCGGCCATGGCCGACTCGACGGCCTCGACGGTCTGCTCACTGCCCTTGCCGACGATGTCGTCGTCGAGGTAGACCACGCCGTCGCTGACGCGTACGACGTCGCCGTCCTTGACGCGTTCGAACAGCTCCTGATTGACGTTGTCGACGAACGGCACGCCCGCTTCGAGCAGAATCTGGGGCCCCAGGTTGGGGTAGCGGCCGCTGATGCCGCAGGCGACGTTCACCACCGCCGCGGCACCGCATGCGACGAGCGCCTCCGCGCTGACCCGGTCAACGTCAACGTGGTCGATAATCGCAATTTCCCCGGGCTGGAGGCGCTTTGTCAGCCTCTTGGTCCGCCGGTCGATTCTCGCCACTGCCGTTACACCTGGAAGGTCTCCGACCTTCCGGCCGCGGAGGCCCGGCATCTTGCTTCCCGGAACCTTCATCAAGACCATCCTGCCAGAGCGAAACAGCGCAGAGGCCACGCATGACGCGGCGTGTCCGCTATGTCACCCAGGATCACCTGTCTGCCGCGGCCAGCCCCAGGAGTTCTTCCGCGTGGGCTCTGCCCAATTCGGAGTCCTCCAAGCCCGCCAACATGCGGGAGAGCTCGCGTACCCTGCCCTCGTGGTCGAGCGTGACCACGCCGCTGCGCACGACACTGCCGTCGCTCGCCTTCTCGACCACCAGATGCTGGTCGGCGAACGCGGCGACCTGCGGCAGGTGGGTGACCACAATCACCTGCGCGGTGCGGGCGAGCCTGGCCAGCCGGCGCCCGATCTCGACCGCGGCCTTGCCGCCGACCCCCGCGTCCACCTCGTCGAACACGAACGTCGGCACCGGGTCCGCCCCCGCGAACACCACCTCGATCGCGAGCATGACCCGGCTCAGCTCACCGCCGGAGGCGCCCTTGTTGAGCGGCAGCGGCGGCGCGGCGGGGTGGGCCGCCATCCGGAGCTCCACCTCGTCGCGGCCCTCGGGGCCGAACTCCTCGCTCTGGCTGAGCTGCACCACGACCCTGGCATGGGGCATGGCCAGCGCCGTCAGCTCCTCGGTCACGGCCTGACCGAACCGCTCGGCGGCGCTCTGGCGCACCCTGGTGAGCTCGGCGGCCAGGTCGGTGAGCCGCGCGGTCAGCTCCTCGTGCTCGCGGGTCAGCTCCTCGATGCGCTCGTCGTCGCCCTCCAGCTCGGCCAGCCGCGTGGCGGCCTGCTGCGCCCAGGCCAGGACGCCCGCGCTGTCCTCCGCGTATTTCCTGATCAGCCCGGACAGCACGGAGCGGCGCTCCTGCACCGCCGCCAGCCGCGCCGGATCCGCCTCGATCGACTCCGCGTAGGCCGCCAGGTCGGTGGCCACGTCGGAGATCAGGTAGCCGGCCTCGGCCAGCCGGTCGGCCACGGAGGCGAGCTGGGGGTCGAAGTCGCGTACGGCCTCCACGGCCGTACGCGCCTCGCCGAGCAGCGAGACCACGTCGTGGGGGCTTCCCGCCGCCTCCATGGGGTCGCCGAGCAGCGCGGTGTGCGCGGTGGTGGCGGCGCTGCGCAGCGCGTCGGCGTGCGAGAGCCGCTCCTCCTCACCGCGCAGCTCGGTGTCCTCGCCCGGCTTGGGTTCGACCTTCTCGATCTCCTCCAGACCGAACCGCAGCCGGTCGGCCTCCTGCGTGCGCTCCCTGGCCCTGGTGGTCAGCTCCTCGAGGAGCGCGCCGACCTGCTTGTGCCGCTTGTACGCCTGCGAGTACGCCCGCAGCGGCTTGACCAGCTCGTTTCCGGCATAACGGTCGAGCGCCGCGCGCTGCCTGGCCGGCTGGAGCAGCCGCTGCTGGTCCATCTGCCCGTGCACGGCCACCAGGTCGTCGGCGAGGTAGGTCAGGGTGCCGACGGGCACCGTGCGCCCGCCGAGCCAGGCTCTGGATCTGCCCTCGGCCGAGACGGTGCGCGAGATGATCAGCTCGCCGTCCTCGACCTCGCCGCCGATGTCCTCGACCTGTTGGGAGACGCGTCCGGCCGGCTTGATGACCAGCGTGCCCTCGACGCGCGCCCGATCGGCTCCCGGACGGATGCGCGAGGGGTCGGCCCGGCCGCCGAACAGCAGCCCGAGCCCGGTCACGACCATCGTCTTGCCCGCGCCGGTCTCGCCGGTGACCACGTTGAAGCCCGGCGAAAGCTCGAGCACGGCCTCGTCGATGACGCCGAGCCCCTGGATGCGGACCTCCTCGACCCTTGGTCGCACTGCCCACTCCCGTTCACTGCCGTGTCTGATGGTCACCCGCGTCGTCTCCGAACACGTGTGCCAACGTGTGCCCAGGCGATCCTACGCGGTCCCGCCTCCATTGACTCAGGGTCGCACCCTTCCGCGCCAGCCCTGAACAGGAAGCTCGAACTTGGCGACCAATCTGTCGGTGAACGGCGCGCCGCTGTTCTCCACGCCGTGCAGCCGCGCCAGGCGTACGGGCTCGGCGCCTCTGCGCACCTCGACCCGCGAGCCCGACGGCAACTCGAAGCGGCGCCGCCCGTCGCACCACAGGACGCCGCCCGGCGTCTCGGGCAGGATCTCGACGGCCAGCGTGGAACGCGGCGAGACCACCAACGGCCTGGCGAACAGCGCGTGCGCGCTGATGGGCACCATGAGCAGCGCCTCCACCTCCGGCCACACGACGGGTCCGCCCGCCGAGAAAGCATAGGCCGTCGAGCCCGTCGGGGTGGCGCAGATCACGCCGTCGCACCCCCACCGCGACAGGGGGCGGCCGTCGATCTCGGCGACCACCTCGAGCATGCGCTCCTGCTTCTCCACGGTCGCCTCGTTGAGCGCCCACGTGTCGGCGATCACCCGGCCGTTCTGCCTGGCGAGAACGTCGATGGTCATGCGCTCCTCGACGTCGTAGCGACCCGCCACGACGCTGTCGACCGCCTCAGCCAGGTCGGCGACCTCCGCCTCGGCCAGGAACCCGACATGTCCGAGATTGACCCCCAACAGCGGCGTACCCGCCGGCTTGGTCAGCTCGGCCGCACGCAGCAGCGTGCCGTCGCCACCGAGCACGATCATGACCTCGGCGTCCTTGACCGCGCCCGGATCTCCGGGCACCGTCTCCACGCCGCCGCAGCCGACCTCGGCGTACTCGGTCTCGAGCACCCTGACGTTGATTCCGGCGTCCACCAGCCGGTTGATGACCAGGCGAGCGCTCTCGACTGCGGCGTCACGCCCGGTGTGTACGGCGACCAGCACGGTCCGTTTCATTGCGGCCCTTCCGCGACAGCACGTTGGATCTCGGCTTCGAGGTCGGCGACAGCCGGCTCGCCCTCCCCTTTGCCCAGCCAGAGCAGATATTCGACATTTCCCGATGGTCCCGGCAAGGGGCTGGCGGTCACACCGCGCACGGTCAGCCCCAGCTCCCGGGCCTTGGCGGCGGCATCGCTCACCGAACGCCTGCGCAACTCGGGATCGCGCACGACGCCACCCGCCCCGACGAGGTCCTTGCCCACCTCGAACTGCGGTTTGACCAGCATCACGAAATCGGCCCGCGGCGCGGCGACCGAGGCCAGAGCGGGCAGCACCAGCCGCAGCGAGATGAACGACAGGTCGCCCACGACCAGCGTGGGCGGCTCGCCGACCATCTCGGGGGTCAGGTCGCGTACATTGACGCGCTCCATCACCGTCACCCGCTCATCGGTACGCAGCGACCACGCCAGCTGGCCGTATCCCACGTCCACGGCGAGCACGTGACCGGCGCCGCGGCGCAGCAGCACGTCCGTGAACCCGCCGGTGGAGGCGCCCGCGTCGAGGCAGCGCCGGCCCTCCACACTCAGGTTCTCGAACGCCTCGAGCGCGCCGAGAAGTTTGTGCGCTCCTCGCGAAACGTAGTCGGGCCCGTCCTCCGACTCGGCCACCACGATGGCGGAGGCGGTCTCGACCTGGGTGGCGGGCTTGCGCGCCGCCTGGCCCCCGACGCTGACCCGGCCGGCCTCGATGAGCTGGGCGGCCTGCTCGCGCGACCTGGCCAGGCCCCGGCGTACCAGCTCGCTGTCGAGGCGGATCCGCCGGCTCACTGCTCTTCCACTGCGGTGGCCAGCGTGGACTCGAGCCCGGAGAACGCCTCGTCGAAGACCTGAACGTGCTCACTCACCGGCAGCTCGCCAAGGCGGCCCAGACCGGCCACGATGGCATCGACCCGCTCGTTGCCGGTCTCCTCCGGCAGCTCACTCATGACTCGACCGTAACGCCTCCCGCGAGCGCCCGGGACCTTGGCAGGCGTGTCACGCGTTGAAGCTCATACGGGGGTGCTACTGATGTGGAACGCTACCGTCCGCAAAGGGAAATGAAAGGATGCGCATCATGGCAAGCGTCGAGGAGTGCCGGGCGGCACTGGTGAAGCTCGTCGCCCAGTTCGACGAGATCGACGAGCAGGATCGTGCCAAGCACGTGGTCGAGCGGACGGTCAGCTGCCGGGTTCCCGACCTCGACGTGATCTTCTACGGCCGACTGCACCACGGAGGGCTCGACCCGTTCACCGAACGTCCACCATCGGACGGCAAGCCGGCGGACGTCAAGCTCACGATCGCGAGCGACGACCTGATCGCCCTGGTGGACGGGGAGCTGGATCTCGCTCGCGCGCTCCTCGGGGGACGAGTGAAGGTCGACGCCAGCTTCGGCGACCTCCTCCGCCTCCGCAGACTCCTCTAACGGAACCCACCCCACCCAACAAACCCATCACCCCACCTCAACAAGCCCATCACTCCACCCCAATGAACCCATTGGCTTACCCCAACGAACCCGCCACCCCAACCAATGAACCCGCCACCCCAACCAACGAACCAGCCGCCCTGCCCAACTGACCCGCCGCCCTGCCCGTCGGGCCCGCACACCACCCCAACCCTCCCCAGCCGCCCCAAGGGGCGGCTCACCACTCACCACCCCTGAGCCTCCTGCCCGCCCTCCCTCCGTCTGCCCGCCCTCCCTCCGAACGGGCCAGACCATCTGACGACCGCGACCGGCATAGTCGCCACGATGGCACCGCCTACTGCTGGCCCCACCCCTGACGCCAACCACGCCGAACTCACCCCGCGCGCCCCAACCCCAGCAACACCGCGCAGCCATGAGATCAGGTCACCAACACCGGCCCATCCAGCAGCAGCGAGGCAGCAGCAGAGGGGCAGGCACCACCAACCAGCCCCTGAGCAGACTCACCGCCGCCCTGCCCGAAACCCCAGCAGGCAGCACACACCCCAACGCCAACCAGCCCCTGAGCAGATTCACCGGCTCTTTGCCCGCAACCCCCAGCAGACCGTACACGCCCCCAAACGCCAACCAGCCCCACACCCACCGCCGCCACCCCAATCCCGACACCACGCAGCGGGGACATCCGAGCCCACCCACCCGTCCAGCGGCGGCGACCATGGCAGCGGCGACGGCGATCACCGCAGCGACCACAGCAACGGCGGGTCCGGGAACCACGGCAGCGGCAGCGGCGACAGCAGGGGCGGCAGCGAGAGGCAGCGCCAACACCCGACATCCCTGCGCCAGATTCACCGACCTGCCTCTACCCGGCAACACTTCAGTGAGACCGGCGAACCCTCAAGGGTGGCCCAGCCCTCGCGAACCTCAGCCCAACCGATCCAGCACGGGCTTCACGGCGTCCTCCTCGACCCGCCCCTCCCCAGCCACGGCCCACGCCGCGTCGCAGGCGGCCCGCAGCCCGTCAATTCGGCTCCCGTCACCATCGAGCCGCAGCACGCCGTCCTGCCACCGGGCCCGCCACCCCCCGCAAGCCCCGTCCCGCACCTCGGGATAAGACTCCAGCAACGTACGCAGATCCTCACCGACATAGGTGGGCCGATGACGCGGTCCCGCCGTCAGCACATCGACAGCCGTAGCCACCCCGGTCAGCACCAGCAGGCTCTCAACCCCCGCGTTGGAGGCCCCTTCGATATCGGTGTCCAGCCGATCCCCCACAACCAACGGCTGCCGCGCCCCCGTACGGATCATGGACTCCCGATGCAACGGCGGATCAGGCTTACCCGCATATATCGGCTCAACCCCGGTAGCCGCCGCGATCACCCGAACCATCGCCCCGTTCCCCGGCAGCTCCCCTCGCCCGGTAGGCATCGTGCTGTCCCCGTTGGAGGCCACGAACAAGGCCCCCTGCCGCACCGCCAGCGCCCCTTCCGACAGCAGCCCATACGACAGCCCGGGGGCGATCCCCTGCACCACGGCAACAGGCGACTCGGCGGCGGTAGAAACCGGCCGAAGCCCGCGATCCCGTAGGGCCAGCCGCAACCCGGACCCTCCGACGACGAGCACGTTCGACCCAGGCGGCACCCTTTCGGCGACCAACCGAGCAGCGGCCTGAGCCGAAGTCACCACGTCGTCAGCCGAGGCCGGCGCCCCAAGCTCGCGAAGGTGAGTGGCGATGGCAGCAGGCGTACGAGAGGCGTTGTTGGTGACGTACGCCAGCCGCACCCCACGCCGCTGAGCCTCCTCCAACGCCGCCGGCGCCCCCGGCACCGCATGGCTGCCCAGATAGACCACACCGTCGAGGTCGAGCAGCAGGGTGTCATAGCCGTCGATCAGCACAGTGCCTCTCCCCGTTTGACTCTCACGCCGCGTGCGACTCTAGCGCCGCCGCAACCCTCACCCACACAAGGGCCGACCATTTCCACGCCCACCGCCGATGCGCGGGGACACCCACCTCCACACCACGCGCACACGCAGAGACACCCACCCCTACATGCGCAGAGCGCCCAACTTCACATCCCACGCCCACACCAACCAACGCCCCTCATCAGCCGCCGCCGCACGCCATGTCGAGCCGACTGACCCAGCGGCCGTTCCCCCGCGCCCCAAACGCATTACAGCCCGCCTAGGCTCCACAACCCACCCTGGCTACATCGCCGGTCTCCTCACCCTTGTCGGCACCAGAGCACCCGGCACGCCTGAGCTCCACACCGCCAATCGGGCGGGCGGCACCCACACCCACCAGCCCCAGCTTTCAAACCGGAGCAATCTTCACCCGCGCCCGTGCGCCCCGAGATCACTCACTACCAAACCTCACGCCCCCGCCCCGCCCGCGCTCTGACCAGGATCGCGCCGAGCGAGCCGCGCGTGCCGGGGTCGTCGAGCCGGGCCACAGGACACGGCCCGCGCCAACCGCCGAACAGCGCGACGCCATTACCGACCACTCGCTCCCGCACGAAGACAACAAGAACGCCGCCTACCGCCCACTCACACACCAGGCCGACCCAGGCACCGAACCCCTCGCCGGAACGACGCAAGGCATCGCTCAACACGCATCCCACACCCAGAACCACATAGCTCAGGACAGCCAAAGAACACGACCACAAGAGACCAGGGCGGCCCACCCGACGCCCTACGTCCTCCGACTACATTTCGCGACGAGCTCGCAAGGTAGCGCGAACACTCTTCAAAGCTGACACATAATGCCGCTCATCCGGCCGCATGGCCACCGCGATGGCCAGAGGCTCCTGGGCCCCCTCCACATCCCCGGTCCGCCACAGCGACAACCCCAACCCAAAGTAGGCATAATCCTCGGCCGGATTAGCATTCACGATCTGCCGGAAACTAGCGGCAGCCTCCGCGTACTGCCGTGAATTGAACTGCGCCCGAGCCAACGCCTCCAGAATGCTGCGCGATGCGGGTTCGGCCGCGGCAGCGCGCTCCAGCAACGCGGCAGCGGCAGCCGGGCTGCCCTCTTTCAGCAATCTCACCCCACGCTGATACCAATCGTAAACACCGCCCCCGGGAGCACCTGAGTTCTCGTTCTGAACGTTTCCATCGTGGGCCATGCGTGGGGACTCCTTCATCGCTGAACGACGGACCCGCTTCGCCCTGCTACGGAAAGGGCACGGGCTGCAACCATGGGGCGACTTCCGGGAGGGACAAGCATTTATGGGAGCATGCCCGGTATGGGGAATCCTGAACTGCCGATGCCGGACGGGCTGGTGCTGCGACCCTTCCGAGGGGTACGTTTCGCCGTCGAAGATCCCGCCAAGGTGACCTCCCCGCCATACGACCTGATCTCCGACGCCGACGTGGACGCCCTCCTGGACTCCCATCCGAACAACGTCGTCCGACTCATCCTTCCCCGCTCCCCCCGAGGCGATTCCTCCGCCAAACCACCAGCCCCCCATCGGCAGCAGGAACCAAACCAAACACCCAGCACCGCGCCCCACCGCCCGTCGGCCGACAGCGAGCCGACCACCACGCGGCAGCAGGCGTCCGTTCCTCCCACACCGTCCGACGCCGGGCTTGAAACCCGCTATGCCAAGGCGCGGGACACGCTGAGGGCCTGGCTGGACACGGGTGTCCTGGTGCCGGATGACGTTCCAGCGCTCTACGTGTACGAGCAGAGCGGGCCGAACGTGCTGCAACGTGGCTTGATCGGCGACGTGGGCCTGGCCGATCCGGGGCAGCGCATCATCCTCCCCCACGAGGACGTCATGCCGGGCCCCATCACCGACCGGCTCGCTCTCATGAGCACCACACAGGCCAACCTCGAACCCATCTTCCTCCTCTACAACGGCGATAACGGCACGGCCACTCGCCTGGTGGACGAGGTGGCCTCGGAACGGCGCCCCCTCGTGTCCGCCCACACCGAGGATGGCCTCACGCACCGCCTGTGGGCCATCACGGACGTATCCGAGATCAACGCGATAAACGCCGATCTCCACGACCGCCAAGCCCTGATCGCCGACGGCCACCACCGGTACGCGACGTACCGCGTCCTCCAACGCCAGGAGCACGCCACCCACCGCTCGGCCCAGCCCGAGCAGCCGCTCACCACCACCACGAGACCGGAACCACCCGACATCCCTCGGACGCCGCCACCGCTGCACACCGCCACGTCAGAAGCCCACCTCTCCCGGCCTGCCGCCACTTCAGAAGCGCAGTCACCTAACGCCTCGGAGGCAGAAACATCCACTGCCTCAAAGACCGAGTCACCTGGCGCTCAGGACAAGGCCCAGTCGCTCACTGCTCTGGAGCCAGAACCATCCAGCGTCTCAAAGGCCCAGTCACCCGGCGCTCAGGACGCAGAACCGTCCACCACCTCCAAGACCCAGCCACCCACCGCTCTGGAGACGGAACCATCCAGCGTCTCAAAGGCGCGGTCATCCAGCGCCGTAGAGACAGAGCCGGTGGCCGTCCCCAAGGCCCACCCGCTCCGCACCACCACGCGCCCAGCCACCACTCCAGAAGCCGAGCAGCACGCCACCACCTCAGCAGCTCCATCCGAGGCCACGTCTGAGGCCCCGTCGTCATCCTCTGATGTCGAACCAGCGGCTCAACCACCTCATCCCGCCATCCCTTCGGAATCACAGACGTCTTCCCCCAGCGGGAACCTCGACCTGGATGGGAAGCCGTCGATCCCTGACATCCCCCAGGCCTCCCAGGTCTCCGGGACCGATGGTGTCGCCGGCAAGGCCGGATCCGTGCCCTCAGGCGGCGGCCGCTCGACACCAGAACCCGTGGTCGGGCCGTGGGACTTCGGGCTGGCCCTGCTCGTCGACTCCACCGCGTACCCGCCCAATCTGCAGGCCATCCACCGCGTGATCCCCGGGCTCCCCCTCGCCGAGGCGGTCGCCAAGGCCAGAGGCGCGTGGCGCGTTCACGACTTCGACGACTTGGCGCAGGGCCTGGCCGCCCTGGAGGAGGCTCAAGAGCCGGCCTTCCTGCTCGGCGGGGAGGGTGGCACGCACCTGCTCACCAACCCCGACCCGGTGCAGCTCGCCCGCGCCATGCCGCCCGACCACTCCGAGCGCTGGAACTCCCTCAACACCTCCGTCCTCACGGAGTTCGTCCTGCCCAAGGTGTGGGGCATGCGCGATGACGAGCAGGCCGTACGCATCGTCCACCACGACACGGACGCCGCGGTGCGACTGGCCATCCGCACCGGCGGCACCGCGGTGCTCCTCAAGCCGCTCGCGGTCGACGACGTACTGGCCGTCGCTGCGGGCGGCGAACGAGTCCCCCGCAAGTCCACCTCCTTCGGTCCGAAGCCCAGGACCGGCCTGGTCCTACGCACGTTCGCCATCGACTGACGCAGCCGTCTCCCTCAACCGCGGCGCAGGATTCTTCACGATCGCCGACGTCCGCCGTCTGCGCGGCGATCGTAAGGACGTCCCCGCCGTCCATAAAGCGCTGTGCGGTGGCTCCTGCGAGAACCACCCGTGGGCGGCGGGACACACGGAACGGTGCAACACCCAGCAGGACCGCCCAGCCGCGGACAGCCCCGATCGAATGGCCAGCCCAGCCACCCGCCAGCGAGCGCTGCCTGGCCGAGCGACTCCACGTGATGACCGCGAGCGCTACCGCTGACCGCGGCGGCCGGTTATGTGCTCTCGGTCGACGGACGGCCGAGGAAATCCACGCCCTCGACCGGCCGGCCCGCCACCCCACGAGAGGGCGCTGTCCACGACCGGGCGAGGCGCCAGCGCTCTCCGCGCACGCCAACTTTCCACAACCAGTGGGTCAGCTTGCTGGGGCGAGGTAGACCACTTGGCGGGGGATCAGGGCGGCGAGGCTTCCGTGAGAGCTGTGGGTGGGGCCGTCCGGAAGGTCGCTGCGGAGGGGAACGTCGGCTTCGTACGGTCTGGCGGAGCTCACCTCCACCTCGTACCGCCAGATCTTGGCCGCGGACGGGCCGAAGACGCGGCAGCGGAAGGACCCGGTCACCTCCATGTAGTCGCGGGGTTTGAGGCCGCGGACTGTGGCCGCCGTCTCCGGGTCGAAGGTGACGCACGGAATGCTGTCGGTCAGGGCGGCTCCGCGTCGGTTGCGGCGACGGCGCACGATGATGCGCCACTTCGCCACGGTGTCGCCGCTGGGCAAGGAGTGCTCCTCGACCCCCGCCGACAGCCGGCCTACCAGCAGGACTTCGTTTCGGTCCACTGCCGTCCTCCTATCGGTGCTCTGGTGGAGATCACTATCTACGATGAGGAGGAGGCCGGATCGGCTGGAATGCCGTTCTGGGGACAGCTGCTGGAGGCTCGGGAGTTCCTGTGGAAAACATCACCGCGTTGGGTGGCGACGTCTACGAAATCGACACCAAAATGGCTGGATACACGGGTATCACGGCCGGCTATCTGATTTTGGGGGATCGGCCGTGCCTCGTGGAGACGGGCACCTCGACCTCGGCCCCTGTGGTGCGCGATGCGCTCGCCTCGCTCGGTGTCGGCCCGGAGGACCTGGCCACCGTCGTGGTGACGCACATTCATCTGGATCACGCCGGTGGCGTGGGCGACATCGCCAAGTTCTTCCCGTCCGCGCAGATCGTCGTACATGAGAAGGGCGCCCGCCATCTGGCTGACCCGTCACGGTTGATGGCCAGTGCACGGATGGTGTGGGGGGACAAGCTCGACACACTATTTGGTGAACTGTCGCCCACCGAGGCCGAACGCATCGTGGCCCTCGGCGACACCGGAGCCGTCGATCTGGGCAACGGACGCACGCTGAACAGCCACTACTCCCCTGGGCACGCGAAACACCACGTGGGCCTGATCGACTCCGCCACCGGAGACCTGTACGTCGGCGACGCGGCCGGCGTCTACCTCCCCGAAACGGGCGACCTCCGTCCAGCGACGCCGCCGCCGGACTTCGACCTGGAGACGGCGCTCGACTCGATCGCGTTGTTCGAGGCGCTTGGGCCGCAACGGCTGCTGTTCAGCCACTATGGGCCGGTCGATGCCGTACAGGAGACTTTGGAGCGGTCTGCGGAGGAGCTTCGCATCTGGGTTGATCTCACTCGGCAGGCTCATGCTGAGGGGATGGATCTGGACCACGCCGTCGCCATGGTCAGGGATCGCACCAAGGATCGCTATCGGGCGTTGGAGGCTGCTGGTGGGGAGGATGGGGCGGCTGAGCAACTCGAGATGTTGAGTGGTGCTCCGTCAAACGTGGCGGGGATCCTCCACTGGCTCAACCGCGTCTCACCGTAGTCGCGCGTTGTGGGAGGTGCCGGGCGATGGGGGCGGGTGGATGTCCCCGTCGTCGCCTGGCCGGTATCCGCTTTCCTCGCCTGGCCAATAAATCTCGCCGCAGAAGCCGTGCGTGAGGGGGGCATGCCTGTGTGAGGGGGCGTCGTGACCCCGTGTGTGGCGGTTCTTGGCGTCATACGGGTCAGGGGGCGTCGTGCCGTTGCGCGTGCGCCGACGTCGTCGACGTCAGATTCCCCTGGGTCACGCGTGTACTGGGCTTCTCGCGGGTCAACGCTTTGCAGGATTTCTCGCGGTCGAAGGCCTGCGGGGTTTCTCGCATGAAGACGGGAACTTCACGCGGTCAGATGCGTATGGGATTTCAGGGCCGATGGACGTGAGCTGGGTTCCTCGGCACCGTACGAGGAGCCGAGTCCTCGCCATCAATCGCGCGGGGGATTCGCACGATCATGCCGTACAGCATCCACCGGCGGGCCGGATGGGCGGGCGTTCGTCATCGAACGAGACCCTGAGCGGTCGCCCACCCGTCCCCGCCGTACCGGACCGGCTTGACCGTCGGATGGCGACGGTATCGGTCCGGGTACGGCGGGGACGTGGCGTCAGTCGTCGGACTTGCGCTTGACGTCCGAGGCAGGCTCGTCGGACTCGTCGTTGAGCGTGTCTCCGAAGTTGGGCTCGATGAACGCCGGGGTAATGCTCAGCGCCTCGGCCTGCTTCGGGGCCTCCTGAGCAGGCCGCTCAGTCTGCTCCTCGGCAGCGTCGGCGGAACCGGACTGCTCGGGCGCGTCGGCCGGGGCAGCCTCCTGCCCACGATCCGATGCGTCCGCGGGGGCAGCTTCTCGCGACTCCCCACCCCGTACGTCTGCCGAGGCCGCCTCCTGCGGCTCCTCGTCCAGAACGTCCGCCGACTGCTCTTCCAGGACGTCGGCCGGCGCCGCTTCCCGCGACTCCTCCTCGGCCGGGGCCGTCTCCGAGGACTCCTCATCGACTACGTCGGCGGACGCCTCGTCCGAGACGCTCTCCGGGGAGGCCAAGAGGTCGCCCGCCTCGGCCAGGGCCGTGGCGTCATCCACGTCCTCGGCCGCCTCAGCTGCCTCGGCCGCGCCGGCGTCGTCGAAGTCGTCCTCGTAGTCGAACTCCTCCTCGACGTCTTCGATGACGGACCCGGTCAGCTCGGCGTAACGTTCGGCCGCTTCCGTCTCCCCGTCCTCGTCGAACGCCATCGCCCGCCCGAACCAGTCCGTAGCCGCGTCCTGGTGCCCGGCCTCGGCCAGAGCATCCGCATACGCGAACGCCAGCCGCGCCGACCACGGCCTGGGCTGCGGGTCACGCAGCTCGGGGAGGCGCTGCAGGGTGATCACGGCGGCGTCGTGCTGGCCCAGGTCGCGGCGGGCGCCGGACTCGACGATGGTCAGCTCGATGCGTCCGGCGCGGTCGAGGCGTTCGGCCTCTGGCGAACGTACGAGGTCAAGCGCCCGCTCCGGACGACCGAGACCGCGCTCGCAGTCGGCCATGACCGGCAGGTAGGCATCAGAGCCCGTCATCCTCCTGGCCGCGCGCAGATCGCTCAGCGCTTCGGAGAAGTGTCCCGCGCGGTAGGCGACGATGCCCGCGGCCTCTCGTACGACACCGATCCTGGCCGCGAACCTGCGTGCCACCTTCGTGTGCTCGTGCGCCCGGTCGGGGTCGTCGTCCTCGAGCGCCCGTTCGGCGGCGACGAGATGCCGGCCCACCAGCTCGGCGAGGTCGCCGGGCAGGGAGCGCAGCTCCTCGCGGACTTCCTTGTCGAGCTCCTCCGCGGTGATGTCGAGCGCGACCTCGGGCAGCTTCTCGCGCTGTGGGGCCTCGGCGTCGCGGTCGGACCTGCCGTACCTGGCGCGGGTGCCCGAGGAGTCGGGGCGCTCGCCGCGGTCGTCCCGCGAGAACGGCCGCGAGTCCCGGCGGGGACCGAAGCCACCTTCGCGACGGTCGCCACCGCCACGCGGGCCGCGGTCGCCCTCGCGCCTGCCACCGAATCCGCCTTCACGACGCGGGCCCCGGTCCTCCCGGAACCCGCCCTCGCGGCGGTCGCCGTAGCCGCCTTCTCTGCGGGGGGCACGGTCGTCCCTCGAGAACGGACGCGAGCCTTCGCGCCGGGGGCCGCCCCCACTTTCACGCCGGTCACCGTAACCGCCCTCGCGACGGGGGCCGCGATCATCCCGATCCCGGGACGAACGACGCTCCTCACCCTCACGACGCGGTCCTCGGTCGTCGCGGAACCCGCCCTCACGGCGCGGACCCCGGTCGTCGCGGAACCCGCCCTCACGGCGCGGACCCCGGTCGTCACGGAACCCGCCCTCACGGCGCGGACCCCGGTCGTCGCGGAAGCCACCTTCGCGGCGCGGCCCTCGATCGTCACGAGACCCGCCCTCACGGCGGTCGCCGTACCGGCGCTCGCCGAAGCCGCCCTCGCGGCGCGGGCCACGGTCCTCACGGGAGCCGCCTTCACGACGGTCGCCGTAGCTGCTGCCCTCGCGCCGCTCGCCGAACCCGCCCTCACGACGAGGACCGCGATCATCCCGGTCCCGGAACGGACGACGTTCGTCACCCTCACGACGGGGGCCGCGATCGTCGCGGTCCCGGTAGGTACGACGATCGTCACTCCGGGGTCCGCGATCATCACCCTCACGTCGAGGGCCACGGCTGTCGCCGAAGCCGCCCTCACGACGCGGGCCGCGGTCCTCACGGAACCCGCCTTCGCGACGCGGGCCTCGGTCGTCACGGAACCCGCCCTCACGGCGCGGACCCCGGTCGTCGCGGAAACCACCTTCGCGACGCGGGCCTCGGTCGTCACGGAACCCGCCCTCACGGCGCGGGCCTCGATCGTCGCGGAACCCACCTTCGCGGCGCGGACCTCGATCGTCACGAGACCCGCCCTCACGGCGGTCGCCGTACCGGCGCTCGCCGAAGCCGCCCTCGCGGCGCGGGCCACGGTCCTCACGGGAGCCGCCCTCACGACGGTCGCCGTACCTGCTGCCCTCGCGCCGCTCGCCGAACCCGCCCTCACGACGAGGCCCACGGTCATCCCGGTCCCCGAACGAACGCCGCTCGTCACCCTCACGACGCGGGCCGCGATCATCTCTGTATCCGTCGTCGCGCCGCGGCGTCCTGTCTCCACGACCGTAGGAGCGCGACCTGTCGTCGGAACGGAACGGACGGTCGCCGCCGGAGTCTCGCCCACGAGAGCCGTACCCGCCGCTCCTGCCGCCTCCGCTGGAGCGCCTGTCCCCATAGTCGCCGCGCCCGCGCTGTCCGCCGTCCGATCCGTTATCACTGTTCACTTCTGGTCCATTTCGTTGGCTCACTCAGCGGACTCATAACGACGGTCCACCGTGGCTGGTCGCCGCCTCTCGGGCCTTACGCGACGAAGGCCACCCGTTGGGTGGCCCGGTTCCTTCCAGCCTAGCAAGCCCCAGTACGTCCATGAGCCCGGACGCAAGCCATATATCGGCGCAACCAGAAACGTACGGTCAGCGAGAGTGTTCGCACTGTCACCACGCCTCGCGGAAATCTTGATCCGCGAACGGGATTCGGCCGAAGTTGCCGCTCTGCCATCGGGGCGGTCAACGTCCGTCGTCCGTTTACGAAGGCGCTCGAATTGCGGAACAGCGCACAGCTGCGCCGTCAGCGGAACGTCACAGCTACAGAAATGTGGCCTCGGACGCCGATCTGGCCAGTGAGTGGAAGGGCGAGCAGCCGGCCGCGCGAGGGAACGCCCTCACAGCCCCCCATCACAGCCGGCACAGCACACAAAAAAAAGGGGGTCCGACGCACAAGGCGTCGAACCCCCCTCAAAGATTGTCCGGCGGCGACCTACTCTCCCACACCCTCCCGAGTGCAGTACCA
>NZ_JBSGFQ010000132.1:0-32261 GCF_053603495.1 Nonomuraea sp. NPDC004186
GCTGCGGCTGGCGGCGGCCGACGCCACGGACCGGCTGCGCCAGATCATCGGGCTGCTGCGCGAGGACTCCGACGCGGCGCCGCTGTCACCCGTGAACGAGGACGTGACCGAGCTGGTGCGGCGGGCCAGGGACTCCGGTATGCCGATCACCCTGGACCTGGCGCCGGGGCCGGTGCCCGACCTGGCGCACGCGGTGGTCCAGGAAGGGCTCACGAACGCCGCCAAGCACGCCCCCGGAGCCCCGGTCGGGGTACGGGTCTCGCCGGAGCGCGTCACTGTGCGCAGCGGCCGGCCGCGCGCCCGGCCCCTCGCGCTGTCCGGCGGGCTGGGGCTGGCGGGCCTGCGCGAGCGCGTCCGGCTGGCCGGGGGCACCTTGACCGCCGGCCCGGTCGGCGACGGCTTCGAGCTGGACGTGAGCATCCCCCGCGCGGGGGAGCAGGATCCCCGCGGCTCGGGAGGGAATCACAGCCCCGCCGGGCGACGCTCGGAGCATGACTGAACGCAGACCGGGGATAGGCCGCGTCACCGCCGCGATCGTCGCGATCGCCGCGATGCTGCCGTACCTCACGCTGAAGACGCTCTGGCTGACGGGACACCCGGTCGGGGTCGCCGATCCGGCCTTCATGGCCGACCCGGCGATGATCGGGCTCAACACGATGACGTTCGGCATGGAAGCGGTCGGGCTGGTGCTGGCGCTGGCGTTCACCATGCGGTGGGGACTGCGGCTGCCGGCCTGGCTCGTGCTGCTCCCGCTCTGGGTCGGTACGGGCCTGCTGGCCGTGGTGATCGTCACGGCGCCGATCATGGTGCTGACCGGGGGGTTGGCGGTCTTCGAGACCGGCGGGGCCATCGAGCCGTGGATCTACATGATGGTCTACGGCGGGTTCGTCGCGCAGGGTGTCGGCCTCATGACGGCCTTCGTGCTCTACTCGCGCGACCGCTGGCCGGGCGTCTTCACCACCCGGATCGATCACGCGTTCGCCGGCCCGACCCGGTCGTTCCAGACGGTCGTGGCCTGGGGCGCGCTGCTGGTGGCCGGGCCGATCGGCGCGGTCAAGCTCGCCGGGGGTCTGCAGGACCGCGTCGAGGGCCTGCTGGCCGTCGCCGGGGCGGTCGCGCTCGTGCTGATGGTCCGGCGGCGCGGGCGCGGCCCGTTCTGGGCGCCGCTGGTGGCGGCCTGGCTCGGCTCCGGCTCCCTGTTCAGCGGCGGGCTCTACGTGATGATCATCAGCTCCGTACGGGCGCCGCTCGGCGCGCCGGGGGCGGAGCTGACCGAGCTGTTCGGCATGCTGGCGGGGCTGGTCATGGGGATGTGCGGGGCGTTCCTGCTGGCCGAACGGTCAGGTGTGGGCGACGTTCAGCCGGCGGAGCACCCGCTTGAAGGCGAAGATGGAGAACGCGATCGCCAGCCCGCTGATCACGGCCACCGCTGACGTCCTCAGCACCATGAACCCGCCGAGCGACCCGGCCAGATATTCATGGACGGCCAGGGCGATGCTGAGCGTCGAGTTCATGAGCAGCACGAACGCCCACAGCAGCGTGATCCTGGCGAAGAACCTGCGGACCCGCTCGTGCTTGAGCACCGCCGACGGCAGATGGATGTAGTCGAGCGTGAGCTTCTGCACGAGCGGCCGGTTGAGCCGGACGGAGGCGAGGAACGCGATGCTGATGCAGATCGTGCCCATCTCCGGCTGGATGAAGAACCACATCCACGTGCCGGTCCAGAAGGCCACGAGGGCGCGGACCGTGATCGCGAACGCGGCCAGGAACATGGTGGCGGGCACCTTGACCCGCCTGATCAGCCGCCACCCCACCCCGATGTAGACCCAGGCGACGGTGGCGATGAGCGCCCCCTTGAATCCCAGGACCATCATGGCCAGGTAGAACACCGCCAGCGGCGCCACGACGCCTTCGAGCAGCCTGGGGGCCGCCTGCCGGGCGAGTGCCGTCAGGCGTGGAAGGTGGACCGGGGGATGGTTCAAGGCTGCTCCGCAGATAGGCCGATGATCAGCGTCTACCCGGGCTTCGGGGGACAAGGCTTGCCAGATGGACCGCTCGCCGTAACCAGCGGGCATCACCCGCGTCCCGGGAAGCACGCCGGTGGCTTACCGTACCCGAGGAGAGGTGATGCGACTGCCTCTTTTGACGCGTTCCATCTGTTTCCACGAAAACAGCGAGGTCTTACGGCAGGCTTTCAACTGAGTGACGAAGTGGCGAGCTTCGCGCCGAATCCGAGGAACAGAGCGCCGACTCCGGTGGTCAGACCGGCGCTGAGCTTCCTGCGCCGGCTGAACTGGTTGGCCAGGAAGGTCCCGCCGAAGATCAGCGCCGTCAGGTAGAGGAAGCTGAACACCTGGATGATCGCGCCCAGGATGAGGAACGACAGAGCGGGAGTCGCGTAGCCCGGGTCGACGAACTGGACGAAGAACGAGACGAAGAAGAGGATGGCCTTCGGGTTCAGCAGGCTGATCACCAGGGCCTTGCGGAACGGGCGCGGCTGGCGCTCCATCTTGACCTGCGGCTTCTCCTCCTCGGTCGCCTTCCTCGATCGCCAGGCGCCCCTGATCATCTGGAAGCCGATCCACGCCAGGTAGCCGGCGCCGGCGTACTTGACGATCGTGAAGAGCAGCGGGTTGGAGCGGAGCAGGGACGCGGCGCCGGCGGCGGTCAGGAACATCAGCACGGTGTCGCCGATGAAGACGCCGGCCGCGGCCCGGTAGCCCTGGCGGACGCCGTTCTGGGCGGCGAAGCTGAGGACGTACAGGGAGTTGGGGCCGGGCAGCAGGATGATCAGCAAGGCGCCGATGACATAGGTCCAGAAATTAGTGATGCCGAAGAACATGCGTCTTACTCCAGGGGGAGGACCAAACCGCACATCACGATATCTCGCCTGCTGCGTACCATATCCCGCCGTATACCTGCCTGTAGCCGAGCGCCCGGTACGTCGCGTCCACCAGCGCCTGGCCGCGCGCGTTGATCCCGAGGCCGATGCCCTGCTTGTTCATCGAGTAGCCGAACGCCAGGCGCGCCGCCGGGTCGCAGAAGCCGACCGAACCGCCCATGCCCACGTGCCCGAACGCGCTCGCCGACAGGAGCGCGCCCTCCTGGTCGGCGGGCGGCAGGTGCCGGTTGTCCGCCGCCTTCACGAAGCCGAGTGAGAACCGCGACGGCACCGCCAGCACCGCGTCGGTGCCCGCCGAGGCGGTGAGCGACATGTGGACCAGGTGCTCCCCGGTGACCAGGCCGCCGCCGCCCAGCGACAGCGGCCGGTACATCCCGGCCAGGCCCCGGGCGTTCGTGATCGCCCCGATGGCCCCGAACTCGGCCGCGTGCGCCGCCCGGCTGTCCGACTCGCCGGGGGTCATGTAGCCGCCCTCGTTCGCCAGCAGCAGCGCGGGCATCGAGGCCGGGTCCGTGAACGCCTTGACGTAGAAGGAGGGCGGCGTCGCGGGCGGGTCGGCGGGGATCGTCGGCGCGACCCGGTGCTCGTACTCCTCGGGGAGCCCCAGCCAGAACTCCAGGCCCAGCGGCTCGGCGACCTCCTCGCGGAAGAACGTCCCGAGCGAGCGCCCGCTCACCCGCCGTACGACCTCCCCGACCAGGTAACCGAACGTCAGCGCGTGGTACCCGTGCCTGCTGCCCGGCTCCCAGAACGGCTCCTCGCCCGCGAGCCTGTCGGCCATCTGCTTCCAGTCGTAGAACGCGCCGGGCGGCAGCTTCTCGCGCAGCACGGGCAGCCCGGCCTGGTGGGCGAGCAGGTGCCGGACGAGCGTCCCGCCCTTGCCGGCGGCGCCGTACTCGGGCCAGTAGCGAGTGACCGGCGCGTCGAGGTCGAGCTCGCCCCGCGAGGCCAGGATGTGGGCGCAGATCGCCGTCGCGCCCTTGGTGCACGACCAGACGTGCCCGATCGTGCCGCTCTGCCACGGGACGCCTGGCGCGGCTTCCCCGCCCCACAGGTCGACGACCACCTCGCCGTCGACGATCACGCACACGGACGCGCCCACCTCGCCGCGGCGGGCGAGGTTGCCCTCGAACTCCTCCGCGACCTGGGAGAAACGGGAGTCGCAAGTGCCCTGCACGCTCATTTCCCGAATCCATCACGAAAGCCGGACCCTGTAAACCTTCGGGCTTTACCGCCAATCCCTATGTGTTTACTATGGAATACAGGTGGGCTCGCTGATGCGCTGGGGCTGGCGGCGCTGCTGTCCGTGGTTCGCCGTTCGAGATGGGCGCGGTTCGCGTGGCTAGGGGTGGCCGCGTGGACCGCGCCCTTTGACTGCTCGCGTCAATTTGGGTCTTGTCCTCCGGTGGAGGTCCGATCTACGCTCCCCATACTCGTTAGTAAGGTTTCCTAATGAACGAGTGAGGAGCTCACCCCCATGCATCGATCCGTGCGGCTCGCCGCCATCGCCGCGATCGTCGCCGCCTCCTTGCAAGCAGCCCCAGCGCAGGCCGCGACCACGTACGAGGCCGAGAACGCCACCGTCTCCCAAGGCGTGGTCGAGTCGAACCACGCCGGCTACAGCGGCACCGGGTTCGTCAACTACGACAACATCACCGGCTCGTACGTCGAGTTCGCCGTCGACGCCGCCACCGCCGGCCCCGCCACCCTCACCCTGAGGTACGCCAACGGCACGAGCGTGAATCGTCCGATGGCCATCGCCGTGAACGGCACCGCCACCACCAGGGACTTCCCCGGCACCGGCGCCTGGACCACCTGGCAGGAGGCCACGGTCACCACCACGCTCAACGCCGGGACCAACACCGTCCGCGCCACCGCCACCACCGCCAACGGCGGCCCGAACCTCGACCGCCTGGTCCTCGGCACCTCCTCCAGCACCGGCACGCCCGTCCAGGCCAACGGGCAGCTGCAGGTGTGCGGGGTCAAGCTGTGCAACGAGCACGGCAAGCAGATCCAGCTGCGCGGCATGAGCAGCCACGGCCTGCAGTGGTACTCCCAGTGCCTCAACACCGCCTCCCTGGACGCGCTGGCCAACGACTGGAAGGCCGACGTCCTGCGGATCTCCATGTACATCCAGGAGGACGGGTACGAGACCAACCCCCGGCTGTTCACCGACCGGGTGCACAACCTGATCGAGCAGGCCACCGCCCGCGGCATGTACGCCATCGTCGACTGGCACATGCTCGACCCGGGTGACCCCAACTACAACCTGTCGCGGGCCAAGACGTTCTTCACCGAGATCGCCCAGCGGCACAACGGCAAGAACAACCTGCTCTACGAGATCGCCAACGAGCCCAACGGCGTCTCCTGGTCCACCATCAGGAACTACGCCAACCAGCTCATCCCGGTGATCAGGCAGTACGACCCGGAGACCCCGATCCTGGTCGGCACCCGCGCCTGGTCGTCGCTGGGCGTCTCCGACGGGGCGACCGAGTCCGAGATCATCAGCAACCCGGTCAACGCCGCCAACATCATGTACACCTTCCACTTCTACGCGGCCTCCCATGGCAGCGAATACCTCAACACGCTGTCCAGGGCCGCCGACCGGATCCCGATCTTCGTCACGGAGTTCGGCACCCAGACGGCCTCCGGGGACGGGTCGAACAACTTCACGCGGTCGCAGCAGTACCTCGATCTGCTGGCCCAGAAGAAGATCAGCTGGGTGAACTGGAACTACTCGGACGACTTCCGCTCGGGCGCCGTCTTCACCGAGGGCACCTGCCCGAACGGCACCTTCGCCGGCACCTCCCGCCTCAAGCCCGCCGGGGTCTGGGTCCGGGACCGCATCCGCACCCCTGACGACTTCTGACCCCTTCCGGTCCGGCCAGGGTCCTCCCCGGACCCTGGCCGGTCCTTTTCACCCCACCCCGAGCGTTGCCGCAGGGGCGGAGGGGCAGGGCAGGATGTGACATGTGCGGATTTGCATTCTCGGGCCGCTGGAGGTCGAGGGCGACGGGGGACCGATCGCGGTCGGTGGGTTCCGGCTGCGGGCGCTCCTGGCCGTGCTGGCGCTCGAAGCCGGCCGTACCGTCACGGCCGAGCGGCTGATCGACGCCCTCTGGCCGGACGACCCGCCCGCCAACGCGGCCAACGCGCTCCAGACGCTGGTCAGGCGGCTGCGGGTGGCGCTTCGCCCGTACGAGGTGGTGGAGAGCAGGCCGGGCGGTTACGCGCTGGCCGTGGCCCCGGACGACGTGGACGCCCTGCGGTTCAGGCGGACGGCCGGGAAAGGGGCCGGAAAAGGGGCCGGAAAAGGGGACGGCCTGGAGCTCTGGCGGGGGCCGGCGCTGGCCGATCTGACCTCCGTGCCGCTCCTGGCGAACGCGGCCGCCGCCCTGGAGCAGGACCGGCTCTCCGCCGTCGAGGCCCGCGCGGAGGCCGGGCTGGCGGCGGGCGCGCCGGTCGATCTGACGTCGGAGGTCGCCGCGCACCCGCTGCGTGAGCGGCTCGGCGCGCTGGCCATGCGGGCGCTCGCCGCGGAGGGGCGGCAGGCGGAGGCGCTGGAGCTGTTCGAGCGCACCCGCCGCACGCTCGCCGACGAGCTCGGCGTCGATCCCGGGCCCGAGCTGCGCGCCGCCCATCTGGCCGTCCTGTCGGGAGAAGTCCCGGCACGCCCGGCAGCCCCGATGGCCCAGGTCAGGCAGCGGGGCAACGTACGGACCCCGCGGACCAGCTTCATCGGCCGCGAGGCCGAGCTGGACCAGCTGGGCACCCTGCTCGGCCGGGCCAGGATCGTCACGCTCGTCGGCCCTGGCGGCGCGGGCAAGACCAGGCTGGCCACGGAGGTGGCGCTCCGGTCGGCCGAGGCGGTCTGGATGGTCGAGCTGGCCCCGGTCAGCGACCCGGCCGACGTCGCGGGAGCCGTGCTCGACGCGCTCGGCCTGCGTGACGACCGCCCGCCGTACCGGCTGCCCGCCGGGGTGAGCGGCCCGGTGGAGCAGGTGGCCGAGGCCCTCGCGGGCCGCTCCGCGCTGCTCGTCCTGGACAACTGCGAGCACCTCGTCGAGGCCGCCGCCGAGCTGGCCGAGCGGCTGCTGACGGAGTGCCAGGACCTGAGGGTGCTGGCCACCAGCAGGGAGCCGCTCAACCTGCCGGGCGAGCACCTCGCTCCCGTCCCGCCGCTGGAGCCGCCGCCCGTGGGGGCGAGCGCCGAGCAGGCGGGGGCGTACCCGTCGGTCCGGCTGCTGCTCGACCGGGCCGGGGCCGCGCGGCCGGGGTTCGCCGTCGACGGCGGGAACGTGGCCTCCGTGGTGGCGCTCTGCCGCAGGCTGGACGGCATGCCGCTGGCCATCGAGCTGGCCGCGGCCCGGCTGCGCACCATGACGCCGAGGCAGCTCGCCGACCGCATCGACGACCGGTTCAAGCTGCTCACCGGCGGCAGCAGGACCGCGCTGCCGCGCCAGCAGACGCTCAGAGCGGTCGTGGAGTGGAGCTGGGAGCTCCTTGGCGAGCAGGAGCGGGTGCTGGCCAGGCGGCTGGGCGTGTTCGCGGGCGGCGCGACGCTGGAGACCGTCGAGGCGGTCTGCGGGGGAGCGGCGGACGTGCTGGGCGCGCTGGCCGACAAGTCGCTGGTCCAGGTCTCGGCCGAGGGCCGCTACTCGATGCTGGAGACCATCCGCGCCTACGCCCTCGAACGGCTGGCGGAGGCCGACGAGGTCGGCGAGTACCGGCGGCGGCACGCGGCGTACCTGGTGGACCTGGCCGAACGGGCGGTGCCCGAGCTGCGGACGGCCGCGCAGGTCGCCTGGATCGAGCGGCTGTCTCCCGAGCGAGACGACTTCGCCGCGGCGCTGCGGTACGTCATCGACGAGCGGGACGCCGGGTCGGCGCTGCGGTTGTGCGCGGCGCTGAACTGGTACTGGTGGATGACCGGCTACCGGAAGGAGAGCGCGACCTGGGCCGCGCAGGTGATGGAGCTGGTGGGTGACGATCCGCCTCCCGGGCTGGCCGAGGCGTACACGGCGTGCATGTTCGCGTACGGCGTGGACAAGTTCGGCACGATCGTCAACGACCGGCCCGCCATGCTGGCGCTGTCGGAGCTGATGGACCGGCTGATCGAGCGGGCCGGGCGGGAGGGGCCGGTGCATCCGATGATCAGGATCAGCAGGGCCGTCATGTCCGCCGCCGCGGGGGACGACGACCGTGCCGCCGAGCTGATCGAGGCGTACATCGAAAGCGACGACCTCTGGTTGTCCAGCTCCGCCCTCATGGTCGGCGGCCGGATGCGCAGCGAGGAGCGGCTGGAGCGGGCGGTGGCCGGGTTCAGGCAGCTCGGGGACCGGTGGGGGCTGAGCGAGGCGCTGCTGGGCCTGGCCGAGGTGCGGGCCGCCAGGGGTGCGCCGGCGGACGACCTGATCGCCGAGACCTGGTCGCTGACCAGCCGCTGGGTCGGCTCGGACGAGGCGATCTCGACGCTGCTCAGGCTGGCCGAGCTGAGGCTGCGGACCGGCGACCTGGACGGCGCGCGCGAGGACCTGGACAGGGCCAGGGCCAGCATCGACGGGGAGACGACGGCGTACACGCGGCTGCTGCTCGGCCTGGCCGAGGCCGCGCACGCCTGCCACCTCGGCGACCTGGACCAAGGTCTGGAGATCTACCGCGGGCTGTTCGCCGTGCTCGCCGAGGCCCCGCCGATGGCGCAGCTGGCCGCCGCGCTCAGGACCGCGTACGGCCGGGCGCTGGCCCGCGCCGGCGACCTGGCCGCCGCGCTCGAACAGCACCGCCTGGCCCTCGGAACGCTGGGCACCTCCAGCCCGGACCGGCCGCTGCAGTCGCAGGTGCTGGCCGGGTTCGCGCTGGCCGCACAGGTCGAGGGCGACCAGGAGCGGGCGGCCGTGCTGTTCGGGGCGTCGGCGGCGATCGAGCCGTGCGACATCTCGCCCGACACCGTGGAGGGCGCGCGGACGGCCAGGGCCGCGCTCGGTGACGAGCATTACGACGAGTGCTTCGCCAAGGGCACGGCCATGTCCAGGCAGGAGGTCTACGGGATGGTCGGCAGCACGACGTAGGAGGGTCCGTGCAGGGTGGTGGTGCTCTTGTCCAGGTTCCGCCCGAATCGGGGGAAGTTCGAGCCCGCCACGTCGATCCTGATCCGGTGCCCGGGCAGGAAGGCGTTCGAGATCGCGCCCAACCGCACCGTCACCTCGCGTACCTCACCGGGCACCAGGCCCGTCAGCCTGGCGATGCCGTCGGTCAGCAGCTCGGCCCGCCCGTCGGGGTGGACGTCGATCAGCTTGGCCGTCACGTCGGCGCTCGTGGCGGTCGAGGAGACCCGCGCGACCAGCTCGACCGGGCCGCTCACCTCCACCCGCTCGGTGAGGGGCGCCGTCCGGTGGCGCAGGACGTCGCCGCGCCCGTCGAGCGGCCGCTGGTCGAGCGGGCCGAACGCCTCGAACGTCATGACCGCCCCGCCGACCGTCGGCACCGGGTCACCCGGGTCGCTGACGAACTCCGCCGCCCCGCCCTCCCCGGGCGTCGCGCCGAGCCCGCCGTCGAAGCCCAGGTGGTACGGCACGGGCCTGGCCCGCCGGACGGGCCAGTCGTCCTCCTCGCGCCACGCGTCGTCGCCCATCACGAAGATCTTCACCTTCGCCCGGTCGCGCAGGGGCGCCCCGCGCAGCCAGTGGTCGAACCAGTCGAGGTGCACCCCGGTCCAGTCGATCGCCTCCTGGCTCGCCTGGTCGCCGTAGTCGCGCCCGCAGATGTCCCGCTCGTGCGTGAAGTGCGTCCACGGGCCCACGATCAGCCGGGACTCGCCGCCCAGCCGCTCGAAGTGCTCGATGGAGCCGTCGCGGAAGTAGTCGTACCAGCCGGTGCTGACCAGCGCGGGCACCTCGATGTCGCGGTGCCGGACGACCCCGTCCTGCCAGAGCGGGTCGAGGGGGTCGGGGGTGTCCATCCACGTCGAGTAGAAGGGCACCAGGTCGGCCAGCAGCGGCTGGTCGCTGAGCGGCAGCCGCTCCGCCAGCTCCCTCAGGCGCTCGTCGAGCCCGTGGGGCAGGCCGATGGCCGCCAGATACCTGCCCTTGTCCTCCTCCGTCGCCGTGCCGAGCGCGATCCGGCGGTCCAGCTCGTCCACGGCCAGCACCATCGCGCTGACGGTGAGGATGATGTTGAGGTTGGGGACGCCGCCCGGCTGGTAGACGCACTCGTACAGGCCGGCGGGGGAGACGTGCGGCGCGATGGCCTTCAGGCCCTCGGGGCGCTCCTGGGCCGCGAGGAGCTGGGTGATGGCCAGGTACGAGTCCCCATACATTCCGACATTTCCGTCGGACCAGGGTGCGGTCGCCGCCCACCGGACCGCGTCGTATCCGTCGGCCGCCTCGCCGCCGATGAACCGGAACTCGCCCTGCGAGGCGCCGGTGCCGCGCACGTCCTGGATGACGACCGCGTACCCGGCCGCCACCAGGCGGGGCACGTCGAGGTGGTACCCCGGACCCGTGGCGCCCCGGCCGTACGGGGTGCGCGACAGCAGCACGGGGAAGCGCCCGCCCTCGGCCGGCCGCCACAGCGTCGCCACCAGCTCGGCGCCGTCACGGGTGGTCATGGTCTCCGTGGTCTCGATCATCGGACTCTCCTGTTGTAAGCACGAAGGGCAAGGGGGGCGAAGAGGGCGAGAAGGGCGGCGGTCCAGCCGAGCGTGATCCACACGTCGGAGGCGTGCAGGCCGCCGGTCAGCAGCCCGCGCAGGGCGCCGGCCAGGTGGGAGACGGGGTTGACACCCATCCACCAGCTCAGCCAGCCGGGCATGTCGGTGGCGGGGACGAAGGCGCTGCTGCCGAACGTGAGCGGCAGCAGCACGGCCGTCGCCATCCCCTGCATGGACGTGACGGACTTGGCCACCAGCCCGATCCAGGCCGAACCCCAGCTCAGCGCCATGGCCAGCAGCAGCACCAGCCCGAGCCCGGCCAGCGCGCTCAGCGGGCCGGTCGTGACGCGGAAGCCGACGGCGTACCCGACGACCATGGACATCACGATGGTGATCAGCAGCGTGAGCAGGTCCGCCAGGATGCGGCCCGCCAGCGGCGCGGACCTGGCGATCGGCATGGTCCTGAACCGGTCGAACACGCCGTTGCCGATGTCGGTGGCCAGGTTCATGCCGGTGGTGATCGTCGACATGAGGGCCACCTGGACGAGCACGCCGGGCAGCATGTACGCCACCGCGCCCGCCCGGTCGCCGCCGGCCGCCCCGCCGAACAGGTACACGAAGATGACGATCATGAAAACGGGCTGGAAGAGCAGGCCGAAGAGCTGGCCGGGATGGTTCTTCAGGGGGATCAGGCTGCGCCAGGCGAGCGTGAGGCCCTGGGAAAGCGCGGTGGTCATCGGTGGTCTCCGGTCAGGGTGAGGAAGACGTCGTCGAGGGAGGGCAGGCGCAGGGCGTGCTCGGCGAGCACGATGCCCGCGTCGTCCAGGTCCCTCAGCAGGGCGGGCGGCTCCGAGAGGTCGTGCACCGGGACGCTGACCACGCCGTCGGCGGCCTTCGCGCCGAGGAGGGTCTCGGCCTTCTCCAGGTCGGCGGCGCGCAGCGGCCGTACGTCGAGCCGGTGCCCGCCCGCCAGCGCCTTGAGCTCCGCGGGCGTGCCGGACGCCGCGACCCGGCCCCGGTCGATGACCAGCAGATCGTCGGCGAGCTGGTCGGCCTCCTCCAGGTACTGCGTGGTCAGCAGCACGGTCACGCCGTCGGCGGTCAGCTCCCTGACCACGTCCCACAGCTCGCCCCGGGCATGGGGGTCCAGGCCGGTGGTCGGCTCGTCGAGGAACAGGATCCGGGGGCGGCTCACCAGGCTGACGGCCAGGTCGAGGCGGCGGCGCATGCCGCCCGAGTAGCCGCTCGCCGCGCGGTCGGCCGCCTCCTCCAGGCCGAAGCGGGCCAGCAACTCCTTGGCCCTGGCCCTGGCCGCCGGCCGCGACAGGCCGAGCAGGCGGCCTATCAGCAGCAGGTTCTGGGTGCCGGTGAGCTTCTCGTCCACCGAGGCGTACTGGCCGGTCAGGCCGATCAGCTCGCGGACCTTCGCGGCCTGGCGGGTGACGTCGTACCCGCCGACCAGGGCGCGGCCCGCGTCGGGGCGGGCCAGGGTGGCCAGGACGCGCACCGCCGTGGTCTTGCCCGCGCCGTTCGGGCCCAGGACGCCGAGCACGGAGCCGGTCCGCGCCGCCAGGTCGACGCCGTCGAGCGCGCTCTTGTCGCCGTATCTCTTGACGAGCCCTTCGGCTTCGATCGCGTACTTCATGTCTCCGAGGGTGTCCGGGCCCGCTGGCATCCACCTGGCATCGACCTGTCAGGGGGATGGTGCATGTCCGTAACTTTGGGCCTTTCCTCCGTGCGGCAACGTCTTCAATCTCGGGGTCAGGCGCCGGACACCACCCGATCCCGAGCGCCCGAGGAGGACGAGGTGCGACACCGATTAGTCATCCTGCTGGCAGCCCTCAGCCTGATCAGCCTGACCGGCATGTCAGGGGCGGGCGCCGCCGCGGAGCCCCCGGCCAACAAGCAGTACCGCGTGCAGGGCCCGGCCGACGCGCGGCAGCGCAGCGCCGTCGCGGCCACCGGAGCGGCCATCGAGGAGGTGGCCAAGGATTCGGTCCTGGTCACGGCCACGGCAGCCGAGGTCTCCGCCATCAGGCGGCTCGGCTACCGGGTGGCGGAGGTGCCGCGCCCGACATCCCCGTCCGGCGTCGGGACGCTTGACTTCCCGCCGGCGGACTCCGGCTACCACAACTACGCGGAGATGAACGCGGACATCAACGCCCTGGTCGCGGCGCATCCGAACATCGTCAGCCAGTCCACGTTCGGCACCTCGTACGAGGGCCGGGCGCTGCCCCTGATCAAGATCAGCGACAACGTGGGCACGGACGAGAACGAGCCCGAGGTGCTCTTCACCGCGCACCAGCACGCCCGCGAGCACCTGACGGTCGAGATGGCGCTGTACATCATGCACCTGCTGGCCGACAACTACGGCACGGACTCCCGGATCACCAACCTGGTCAACACCAGGGAGATCTGGATCATGCCGGACCTCAACCCGGACGGCGGCGAGTACGACATCGCCACCGGCTCCTACCGCTCCTGGCGCAAGAACCGGCAGCCGAACTCCGGCTCGTCGGCCGTCGGCACCGACCTGAACCGCAACTGGGCCTACCAGTGGGGCTGCTGCGGCGGCTCGTCGGGCTCGACGTCCAGCGAGACGTACCGGGGCGCGAGCGCCGAATCGGCCCCCGAGGTCAAGGCGGCGGCCAACTGGGTGCGCAGCCGGGTCGTCGGCGGCGTGCAGCAGATCAAGACCAACCTCGACTGGCACACCTACAGCGAGCTGGTCCTGTGGCCCTACGGCTACACCCTCAACGACACCGCGCCCGGCCTGACCCAGGACGACCGGGACGCGCACGCCACGCTCGGCCAGAACCTGGCCTCCACCAACAACTACACGCCCGAGCAGGCCAGCGACCTCTACATCACGGACGGGACCATCGACGACTGGATGTGGGGCGCCTACAAGATCTTCAGCTTCACGTTCGAGATGTACCCGACCGGCTCGAACCCCGGCTTCTACCCGCCGGACGAGCAGATCGTCCCGCAGACCACCCGCAACAGGGAGGCCGTGCTCCGCTTCCTCGAATACTCGGACTGCGTCTACCGGATCATCGGCAAGGAGGCCCAGTACTGCGGCACCGGCAACCCGCCGCTGACCGTCTACTCCGACACCTTCGAGACGGCCACGGGCTGGACGGCCAACCCGTCGGGCACCGACACCGCCACCCTCGGCCAGTGGGAGCGCGGTGACCCCGAGGCCACCACCTCCAGCGGCGCCAAGCAGCTCGGCACCACGGTCAGCGGCACGAACGACCTGGTCACGGGCCGTCTGGCGGGCTCGGCGGCCGGTGACTTCGACATCGACGGCGGCGTCACCTCGATCCAGTCGCCGCCCATCACGCTCCCGTCCACGGGCGCGCTGAACCTGTCGTTCTCGTGGTACCTGGCGCACGGCTCGAACGCCTCCAGCGCCGACTACTTCCGGGTCCGCGTGGTCGGCAACACCACCACCACCGTTCTGAACCAGGCGGGCGCGGCGTCCAACCGCAACGGCGCCTGGGCCACCGCGACGGCCGGCCTGAACGCGTTCGCGGGCCAGACGGTCCGCATCCTCATCGACGCCGCCGACGCCTCGGGCGCCTCCCTGGTGGAGGCCGGCGTGGACGACGTCAAGATCACCCAGCAGTCGTAATCCGCTGCGTCACCCCGCCGCACAGGATCCCGGTCCTGTGCGGCGGACTCATGTTTGGGTCTTGTAAGGACGGGCTGTCAAGGCTACGATCGCGACAACTCTTAGGAAACTTTCCTAAAAGTAAGCCTCCGACATCACCGGTCCGCGCATACACCCCCCAAGGGCCCGTGCCCACCTCCACGGGCCCGTGCCGTACGGCTTGCGCTCTCACCCCCCGGTGCAAGCCGTACGGCACGCCACCCCTGAAGGAAGAACTCGTGAGACCTCGCGCGATCCTCCTGGCACTCTCCACCCTCGCACTCATCTTGTACGCCCTCCCGGCCCAGGCCGCCCCTCTCGCCCCCGGGGCCACCGCGACCTTCGTCAAGGTCTCCGACTGGGGCTCCGGATTCGAGGGCAAGGTCACCGTCACCAACGGCACCACCACGGCCATGAACGGCTGGAACGTCCAGTTCGACGTCCCGGCGGGCTACTCGATCCCCTCCGCGTGGGACGCGGTCATGTCCCGCAGCGGGCAGCACTACACCTTCACCAACCCGAGCTGGGCCTCCCCCCTCGCACCCGGGGCCAGCGCGAGCTTCGGCTTCAACGGCAGCCCCGGCAACTTCCCCGGCATCACCGGCTGCACGCTGAACGGGGCCTCGTGCGGCGGCTCGACGGCAGGGGCCCCGGGCCGGCCGGGCGCCGCCTCGGCCACCGCGACCGGCAGCGCCATCTCCCTCACGTGGGGGGCGTCCTCGGGCACGGTGACCGGCTACCGCGTCTACGAGGGCGCCGTTGTCAAGGCCACGGTCACGGGCACCTCGGCCACGATCGGCGGGCTCGGGTCGTGCGAGACCCACACCTACACCGTCAAGGCGTACAACTCCGTCGGGGAGTCGGACGCCGGCGACCCGGTCACCGCCACCACCACCGGCTGCACCGGGGGCGGCGGGACGCTGCCCAAGCACTTCCTCACCGGCTACTGGCACAACTTCGCCAACGCCGCGGCCGAGCTCAAGCTGTCGGCCGTCCCCAACGAGTACGACCTGATCGCCATCGCGTTCGGCGAGGCCACCGCCACCGCGGGCGAGGTCGTCTTCGCGCTCGACCCCGGGCTGTCCTCGGCGGTCGGCGGCTACACCGACGCCCAGTTCAAGGCCGACGTGCAGGCCCTGCACCAGCGGGGCAAGAAGGTCATCCTGTCCGTGGGCGGCGAGGCCGGGCGCGTGCAGGTCGCGAGCGCCGCCGCCGCGACGAAGTTCGCCGACTCGGTGTACGCGCTGATGCAGTCCTACGGCTTCGACGGCGTGGACATCGACCTGGAGAACGGCCTCAACGCCACCTACATGGCCCAGGGGCTGCGGGCGCTGCGCGCGAAGGCCGGCTCCGGGCTGATCATCACGATGGCCCCGCAGACCATCGACATGCAGTCGACCGGGGCGGAGTACTTCAAGCTCGCCCTGAGCATCAAGGACATCCTCACGGTCGTCCACACGCAGTACTACAACTCCGGGTCCATGCTCGGCTGCGACCAGGCGCAGGCGTACGGGCAGGGCTCGGTGAACTTCATGACCGCCCTCGCCTGCATCCAGCTCGAGAACGGCCTGCGTCCCGACCAGGTGGCGCTGGGCCTGCCGGCCGGGCCGGGCGCGGCGGGCGGCGGCGTCGTCTCTCCCCCCCTCGTCAACCAGGCGCTCGACTGCCTGGCCAAGCGCACCAGCTGCGGGACCTTCGTGCCGCCGCGCGCCTACCCGGACATCAGGGGCGCGATGACCTGGTCCATCAACTGGGACGCGAGCAACAACTGGTCCTTCTCCAAGACCGTCAAGCCCCACCTCCAGGGAATGCCATGAAATTTCGCAGCAAACTCATCGCATTACTCGCCGGGATCGCCCTCGCGCTGACCGGCGCCGGATTCTCGACCGCCACGCCGGCCGCGTTCGGGGCCGTGCAGCAGCTGGCCGCCGCCTGGGCCCCGTGGACCTCGTACGCGATCGGCGCGGTCGTCACCTACAACGGCGTCGACTACGTGTGCATCCAGGCCCACACCTCGCAGCCCGGCTGGGAGCCGCCCAACGTGCCGGCCCTCTGGAAGGTCGGCTCGGGCGGCGGCAACCCCGGCGCGCCCGGGCAGCCCGGATCGATCAACACGTCCGTGACCAACTCCAGCATCTCGCTGAGCTGGGGCGCCTCGTCCGGCACCGTGACCGGCTACCGCGTGTACGAGGGCTCGACGCAGCGGGCCCAGGTCACCGGCACCAGCGCGACCGTCTCCGGGCTCGGCACGTGCACGACGCACACCTACACGGTGAAGGCGTACAACTCGGCGGGCGAGTCGGCCGGCCGTGACGCGACCGCCACCACCAGCGGCTGCACCGGCGGCGGCGGGACCAAGATGCCCGGCGCCCCCTACCTCTACATGGGCTGGGGCGACCCGCCGAACCCCGGCACCGTGATGGACGCGACCGGCGTCAAGTCGTTCACGATGGCGTTCATCCTGTCCGGCGGCGGCTGCAGCCCGGCGTGGGACGGCAACCGCCCGCTGACCGGCGGCGCCGACCAGCAGGCCATCAACACGATCAAGTCGAAGGGCGGCAGCGTCCAGGTCTCCTTCGGTGGCTGGCAGGGCAACAAGCTCGGCCCCAACTGCTCCACGCCGCAGGCGTTCGCCAACGCGGTCCAGCAGGTCATCAACGGCGTCGGCCCCGCCGTCGTGGACTTCGACATCGAGAACACCGACGAGTTCGAGAACTACACCGTCCAGGACCGCATCCTGAACGGCCTCAAGATCGTCAAGCAGAACAACCCGAACGTCAAGGTCGTCGTCACCTTCGGCACCTCCAAGACCGGCCCCACCGCGCCCGGCGTGCGGCTCATCAACCAGGCCAAGGCGCTCGGCGTGCCGATCGACAACTACACGATCATGCCGTTCGACTTCGGCGGCTCGAACATGTACCAGGACACGGTCAACGCCTCCGAGGGCCTGAAGAACGCGTTGAAGAGCGCGTTCGGGTGGAGCGACGCCCAGGCGTACGCGCACATGGGCATCTCGGGCATGAACGGCCTGTCCGACCAGCAGGAGACGACCTCCCCGTCCACGTGGACGCAGATCCGCGACTGGGCCAACTCGCACGGCCTGACCAGGCTCGCCTACTGGGCCGTCAACCGTGACCGCCCCTGCCCGGGCGGCGGCGTGGTCTCCAACTGCAGTGGCATCTCCCAGTCCAACTGGGAGTTCACCCGCATCACCGCCGGATTCTGACCCGCTGAGCGGCCCGCCCCCCGCGCCGGGGCGGGCCGCGCGTGGAGGTATCGCATGAATCTCCGAGGACCGGTCGCGCTCGCCCTGGCGCTCGTCGCGCTGCACGCAACCCCGGCAGCCGCCGCCAACATCCTGGCCAACCCCGGCTTCGAGTCCGGGCTGAGCGGCTGGACGTGCGGCACCACGTCCGGCGCGCAGGCCGTGTCGTCACCCGTGCACGGCGGCACCCGCGCGCTCCAGGCCACCCCGCAGGGCAGCGACTACGCGCGCTGCCAGCAGACCGTCACCGTCAAGCCGAACACCGCCTACCAGCTCTCGGCCTGGGTCCAGGGCAACTACGTCTTCCTCGGCGCCACCGGCACCGGCGGCACCGACCCGCAGACGTGGGGCGCGCCGGGCGCGGCGTGGAGCCAGCTCAAGACCTCCTTCACCACCGGCGCCTCGACCACGTCCGTGACGGTGTACGTCAACGGCTGGTACGGCCAGGGCGCCTACCTGGCCGACGACGTGGTGCTCGACGGCCCCGGCGGCACCCCGGACACCCAGGCGCCGACGGTCCCCGGCAACGTGTCCGTCGGCGGCGCCACGAGCTCCAGCCTCACCGTGAGCTGGGCGGCGGCCACGGACAACGTCGGGGTGGCCCGCTACGAGGTCTCCCGCGACGGCGGGGCGCCGGTCGCCGTCACCGGGACGAGCCACCAGGCCACCGGGCTCGCCGCGGCCACCACGTACCGCTTCAAGGTCCGCGCCTGCGACGCCGCCGGAAACTGCTCGGCCTACACCCCCGAGGCGAGCGGCACCACGACGAGCGGCGGCGGGGGTGGCGGCGGCCTGCCGAAGCGGGTGATGGTGGGCTACCTGCACGCCTCATTCGCCAACGGATCCGGATATATCCGGATGAGTGAGGTGCCGAACGAGTGGGACATCATCAACCTCGCCTTCGGCGAGCCCACCTCGGTCACCTCTGGCGACATCAGGTTCCGGCAGTGCCCGGCGGCCGAGTGCCCCAACGTCGAGCCCGAGGCCGACTTCGTCGCCGCCATCAGGGCCAAGCAGGCACAGGGCAAGAAGGTGCTGATCTCGATCGGTGGCCAGAACGGCCAGGTCCAGCTCACGACCGCGGCGGCCCGTGACAAGTTCGTGGAGTCGGTGTCCGCGATCATCGACAGGTACGGCCTGGACGGCCTGGACATCGACTTCGAGGGCCACTCGCTCTACCTCAACCCCGGCGACACGAACCTCGCGAACCCGACCACCCCGGTCGTCGTCAACCTGATCTCGGCGCTGAAGTCGCTCAAGAGCCGGTACGGGGCCACATTCGTGCTGACCATGGCGCCGGAGACGTTCTTCGTCCAGCTCGGCTACCAGTTCTACGGCCCGGGGCCGAACGGCACGGCCGACAGCAGGAGCGCCTCGTACCTGCCCGTCATCCACGCCCTGCGGAACGACCTGACCCTGCTCCACGTGCAGGACTACAACTCGGGCCCGATCATGGGCCTCGACGGCCAGTACCACACGATGGGCGGGCACGACTTCCACGTGGCCATGACGGACATGCTGCTGGCCGGCTTCCCGATCATGGGCAACGCGGGCAACGTGTTCCCGCCGCTGCGCCAGGACCAGGTGGCCATCGGGCTGCCCGCCTCGCCGAACGCGGGCAACGGGTTCACCACGGTGGCGGAGGTGCAGAAGGCGTTCGACTGCCTCGCCAAGGGGACCAACTGCGGCACCTACCGGCCGCGGGGCGTCTACCCGAACCTGCGCGGCCTGATGACCTGGTCGATCAACTGGGACAGGTTCAACGGCTTCGAGTTCTCCCGGAGCCACCGGGCGTACCTGAACGGTCTCACCTGACGAGCTGCGTGGGCTTGAGCGGGATGCCGAGGCCGGGCGGCCGGTAGGTGGGCAGCGCCTCGCCGTACTCGTGCATCCAGGCGTGGTCCACCAGCAGCCGCATCCGCCCGCCGCCGGGTGGGCCGCCCTCCTGCACCGGGGCGGCCCGCCCGGCCAGGCGCGCGACCGCCTCCGCGACCAGCCCGGCGTCGGGCGGCGACAGGTCGCAGTGGTCGTCCGGCCCGATGATCAGGTCCACGTCGGGCGGCAGCGGGTAGATCGGCCGCGGCAGGGCCAGCACGCGCGGCGGCGGCGCCATCGGCCAGCCGTCGCGCACCGCCTCCAGCAGCACCGAGCGCGCGGTCCGGCGCGCGAACAGCCCCTCGGCCAGCGCCCAGCTCAGCGCGCCCACGTCCGCGCGGTCCTCGCCACAGGCGTGCAGGCACAGGTACGGCACCAGCGGGATCCCGGCCCCGCTCGCCTGCGCCCACCCGCTGCCGCAGCCGGTCAGCACCAGCAGCGCCAGCATCGCCCGGTAGGCGGTGTCGGCGTGCGGCGTCTCGAGCCGCCCCGGCACGAGCAGGCAGCGCCCGCCGGTCTTCTCCGCCGTCACGCCCAGCTCCCGCGCGATCTTCAACGTCCGCGACGCGGCCACCCCCGTGCACGCCTCCTGCCAGGCGGGCGTGTACGGCTCACCCGGGTCCGCGTACCCGGACGGCCACACGCCGGGCAACCCCGGCCGGCCCACCCCGTAAACGGCCAGCAGCAGGTCGAACACCGTCGTCACCAGCTCGTCGCCGTCCCGCAGCACCGGCACGCCCCGCCGCAGCACGCCCGGCCCGTCGTCGAAGCGCGGCAGCAGCACCTCCACCGCCTCGCCGCCGTACACGCTCAGCCGGTCGCACCCGCGCCCCAGCAGCCCGCCCGGCACGTAGGCGTCCTCGCGCGCCCGCAGCCGCACCAGCGACGGCAGGTCCGTGCGCTCCATGGCGTGCTCGGCGAACGGCGTCCTGTCCAGGAAGAACTCCTTGAGCAGCACATGCCCCATGGCCATCGCGAGCGCCCCGTCCGTGCCGGGCCGCACGACCAGCGTCTCGTCGGACAACCGCGTCGGATGCGTGCCGATCGCCACCACCTTCTGGCCCTTGTACCGCCCGGCGATCACCCAGGGGGTGTCCGGCGTGCGTACCAACCGGTTGTTCTCCCCCCACAGCAGCACGTACGCCGCCCGCGCCCAGTCGTCGGCCGCCGGGCCCGCGAACCGCGGTCCCAGCACCTGCTCCGGCGCGCACGGATGCTCGGTCAGCACCGCGCCGCCGAGGCCGGCGATCAGCCCCGCCAGCGGCGAGGTGGACAGCGCCGCCACCCGATCGGCCCCGTGGGACGCGGCGGTGTGCACCATCGCCGCCGCCGCCAGTTCGGCCGCGGAAGCGTCGTCGAGCGGCACCCGCCGCTCTCCTCTGAACGGCCGATATTGCTGAGAATTCGCTGTGAGTTTCGCCCAGGCGGCAACCGGGTCACGGACCCCGTCCCGCACCTCGAAATAGAGCCTGACCAGTGCCTGGTTGACCTGCGATCCCCCCATGGAAAAAGTTCAACACAGACAGTGATGCTCTATCGCCATACGTATCGGCATGTCGGGGATAAGAATTGGAAGCCCTGGTGGAAACCACTGCCGGAGTTACGGCAGGCTAGAGGCCGCCATGGATTACGCAGTTCTCACGGGGATAGTCCTCGTCGCCGGTGTCGTACTCGCTCTAGTCGCCCAATGGCGGGATTGGCGTCCACCGCTCGTCGTCGCCATCGTCGTCGGCGTGGCCGTACGCCTGCTCATCATGTACACGTCGGCCATCGATTCGTGGCAACCCGTCGACTTCATGGAGAGCTTCAAGCCCGCGGGCGAGGCCGTGCTGCGCGGCCAGGACCCGGTGCTCGCCAGCGAGGGCGGCTGGCACTTCCTGCCGACCATCCCGTACGTGTACGGGATCCTGCTGTGGCTCGGCATCCCGTGGGAGTACGCCGGGCGCCTGGTCACCGTGGTCGCCGACATCGCGCTCATCCCGCTGGTGGCCAAGCTGGCCGGCGGCCCCAAGGCGTCGCTGCGGGCGCTCCAGTACGCGCTCAACCCCCTCGCCCTGATGATCGCCGCCATCCATGGCCAGGTCGAGCCGGTCGCGCTCGTGTTCGGCGTGGCGGCGTTCGTGGTCGCCCGCGGCCCCGGCGCGCTGGAGCGTCCCGGCATCGCGACGGACGTGGTCGCCCGGGTGCGCGCCGGCGTGGCCGCGTACGGCGTGCGCTCCTCGATCCCGCGCGTGCTCGGCCGCGGCGGCATGCTGCACCGCGCGCTGCTGCCGGCCCCCGGCGACAGGGCCGACCTCAAGCGGGGCGCGCTGGCCGGGGTGCTGATGGGCCTGGCGCTGTGCGCCAAGAGCTGGCCGATCTGGCTGATCCCCGGCATGCTGCTGCTCCTGCCCAACCTGCGCTCCCGGGTCGCCGCGATGTTCACCACCGGGATCGTGCCGCTGTTCTTCCTGGTCACGCTGCCGGTCTTCGCGGGCACGTCCCTCAACCAGATCCCCGCCGTCATCAACACCATCCGCGACATCCGCCCCATCGTCGGCGAGTGGGGCTGGACCCCCTGGTACACCGGCGGCGACTGGGCGCTGCGGCCCGACCTGGCCTCGTTCGGCACGAACCTGATCTACCTGTGCGTCATCGCGGCCGTGCTCTACTGGCGGCGCGCCGACCCGATCGACATGACGACGGCCATCCTGCTCGTCTTCATGGTCGTGACGCCCCGGCTCGGGGCCCAGTACCTGATGTGGTTCATGCCGTTCCTGGTCGCCCGGCCCACCAGGTTCGCCTGGCCGGCCATCGTGGGCGTGTCGATCTGGTCCGGATACGGCTACCTCTACATGACGCAGTTCGACGTCAACAGCTGGTGGTACCTGCACCAGGACTGGTCGCGGGCGTCGATCGTGCTGCTGCCCATCCTGGCGCTGGCCATGCCCTGGGGCCGCCGCGTCGCGACCACGGCCCCAGGACTGGCTCCTCTCGCCGGCCCGTCGAAGCAGGCCAAGGTCAGCTCACCGGCATAGGCCCTCCCACAGGATGATCCACTGGTCGGGGTGGACGTGGGCCACGACGGTGTCGCGGGCGACGCCCGCCGCCTTCAGCGCGGCGTCCACCCCCTGGTAACGGGTCCTCAGCGAGGCGCGCACCGAGCCGCCGACGCCGCCGAAGCCCAGCTCGACCAGCTCCTGGTAGGAGCGGCGGGAGGCGACGAGCGGCTCGGGCCTGCGCTGGACGCGCAGGATCGCCGAGTCGACGGACGGGACGGGGCGGAAGCTCTCCCTGCCGATCGTGTCGCCGAGCCGCCAGCGGAACCACGGCCACGACTCCACCGTGACCAGGCTCCAGCGGCCGTAGTCGCCCGACCGCTTGCGGGCGTACTCCCGCTGGGTGAGCAGCGTCGCCGAGGTCAGGGCCGGCGCCCGCAGGCACCAGTCCACGATCTTCGACGTGATCGAGTACGGGATGTTGCCCACGACCGCGAACGGCTCGCGCGGTGCCCGCGCGGCCGTGAAGTCGCCCCTGACCACGTCGATCCTGGGATCGCTGCGCGTACGGGCGGCCAGCCGCCCGGCGAGCAGCGGGTCGATCTCGTAGCCGACGACCCGCGCGCCCGCCTCGGCGAGCGCCAGGGTGAGCACGCCCTCCCCGGCTCCGGGCTCCAGCACGAGCCCGTCGGGAGCGGCGGCCTTCACCATCAGATCGACGGCATGCCGGTCGGCCAGGAAATTCTGCGAGAGCGTGCGCCTCGCCCGGTCTCTGGGCGTGCGACCGCCGCCGCCATTCCTGGCTTTACGCTGAGTATGCGAATAGTTTCCGTGCGCGAAATTCTGCGCCACAGCACTTGCCCTTTCGGGTCCTCGAGATTGACAGGTCTCGAAGGGCCCTGGGCGCGCGTGCGGACGCTACAGCCTCAGGTGTTCGCGTCCGCTAGCGGGCCAGAGCCCGGCCGTGGCGGATGCGAATGAAAACCGGGCAGGAGAACATGCATGTCATGCCGGTCACAGTAGGCAGCGGTCCGTCGTCCGGGCAACGGAATTAAATGTGATGCGCGGCCGGCGCCGGGTTCGGCCGTGTTCCTGTGTGGCGCGCCCGGCAGCATCGGCCATGTCCTCCGCGCCGATCTTCTACGTGAGACGAGCGCTTTGAGCCCGCTTTGAGGTGGTTCGGGTAGACCTTTACCCATGGACCGACCGGCCAGGGTGCTCGTCGTGGACGACGAGCCGAACATCCGCGCCCTGCTCTCCCAGACGTTGCGGCTGGTGTCGTTCGAGGTCAGGACCGCGGAGACGGGTGCGGAGGCGGTGACGGCCGCCAGGGAGTTCGACCCCGACATCGTGGTGCTCGACGTGATGCTGGAGGACTTCGACGGGTTCGAGGTCGCCAGGCGGCTGGGCGAGCGCGTCCCCGTGCTGTTCCTGACCGCCCGCGACCGGGTCGAGGACCGCGTCCAGGGCCTCACGCTGGGCGCCGACGACTACGTGGCCAAGCCGTTCAGCCTGGAGGAGGTGGTGCTGCGCATCCGCGCCATCCTGCGCCGAAGCCGCTCGACGCCCCGCAACGACGTGCTCCGCTACGCCGACCTGGAGCTGGACCCCGCGGCCCACCAGGTCTCCCGGGCCGGAGTGCCGGTGGACCTGTCGCCCACCGAGTTCAACCTCCTCGAATACCTCCTCACCAACGCCGGCAGGGTGGTGAGCAAGGCGCAGATCCTCGACAGCGTCTGGCACTACGACTTCGACGGCGACTCCAGCATCGTCGAGTCGTACGTCTACTACCTGCGCAAGAAGATCGACAAATGGGAGCCGCAGCTCATCCACACCGTGCGCGGCGTCGGCTACACGCTGAGGACCCCGCGGTGAGGCCGGCCGCCTGGACCCTGCGCACCCGCCTGGTCATGGCCGTGCTCGGGGTCGCCACGCTGGGGCTGGTGCTCTCCACCGTGGCGGGCGTCGTACTGCTGCGCGGCAACCTGATGGGCCGGGTGGACCAGCAACTCGAACAGCTCAGCAGAATCGTCACGATCAAGAAGGGCGACCTCTTCTCGCAGGTGCGGACGCTCCAGCCGCTCCCGGTGGACGACGTCGTCTCCGAGGTGCTCACGAAACGGATCGCCGCCGTCCAGCAGGTCATGATGTACGACACCGCCGGCACGCTGCGGTTCAAGTTCGGCGACCCGAACGAGCCCGGCCCCGTCATCGACGAGGGCAGGATCGGCGAGAACTACACCGCGCCGGGCACCTCGGGGCCCTCCTGGCGAGTCCGCGCCACGAAGGCGTCCAACGGCAACACCGTGGTGTTCGCCCAGTCGCTCTCCGAGGTCGAGCAGACCCAGGCTTCCGCCGTCGCCATCTTCGTCGCGGTGGGAGTGTTCGTGCTGCTCCTGCTCGGCCTGGCCGCCGGCGCCCTGGTACGCCTCGGCCTGCGCCCGCTGACCAGGATGGAGGCCACGGCCGGCCACATCGCCCGCGGGGACTTCGACCGCCGGGTGCCCGCCGACGACCCGCACACAGAGCCCGGCCGCCTGGCCCGCGCCATGAACGTCATGCTCGACCGCCTCCAGTCCGAGATCGCAGCCAGGACCGACTCCGAGGCCCGCATGCGCCGCTTCCTCGCCGACGCCTCCCACGAGCTGCGCACCCCGCTCACCTCCGTGCGAGGCTTCGCCGAACTGCACCGCAGGGGCGGCGACGCCGGCGAGGCGATGCACCGGATCGAGGACGAGGCCGCCAGGATGGGCGTGCTGGTCAACGACCTGCTCACGCTGGCCCAGCTCGACGAGGAACGCCCGATCGAGCGGCGGCCCGTGGACCTGCTGGAGGTGGCCGCCGACACGATCCGCGACGCCCGCGTACGCGCGCCGGACCGGCAGGTCAGGCTCGCCGCCCTCGACGGCCCCCTCGCACCCGTGACGATCACGGGCGACGACGCCCGCCTGCGCCAGGTGGCCGCCAACCTCGTCGGCAACGCGCTCTGCCACACGCCCCCCGACGCGTCCGTCACCGTCAAGGTCGGCAGATCGGACGGCCTGGCCGTGCTGGAGGTGTCCGACACCGGGCCCGGCGTGCCGCCCGAGCACGTGCCGCACCTGTTCGACCGCCTCTACCGCGTCGGCCGGGGCAGATCCAGGGCCGACGGCGGCGCCGGGCTCGGCCTGGCCATCGTCTCCGCCATCGTCAGCGCCCACGGGGGCAGCGTCGAGGTGGACACCGCGCCGGGCGAGGGCGCGACGTTCCGCGTCCTCCTACCTGGCTCCGAGGCGGCTCCCAGCTCGCTTTGAACGGCGCTCGGCACATTCGGAGGCATGACGAAGACACTCATCGCGCCCCCGCTGCTGATCGGGTTGCTGGCCGCGTTCGCCGTCGGCTGCGGCAGCCGGCAGGGTGACACGGGAGTCGCCTCCGTGGCCGTGGGCTCCTCCGCAAAGCCCTCCGCGAGCGCGAGCCCGACCGGCACGACGGACCCGCAGGAGCAGGGCAGGAAGTTCGCGCAGTGCATGCGCGACCACGGGATCCCCATGGAGGACCCGGACCCGAACGGGGGCGGCGGCCTCCAGGCGATCGGCGAGAACGCCGACAAGAAGAAGGTCATGGACGCCGTCGCGGCCTGCCAGGCCTACGCCCCCTTCAAAGACCGCAAGAACCTCGACCCGGAGCAGGTCGACAAGCTCCGCGAGCTGGCCAGGTGCATGCGCGAGAACGGCGTGGACTGGCCCGACCCCAACCCCGACGGCAGCTTTTCCAGCGGCACCGCGCTGAAGCTGGACCGGAACGACCCCACGTTCAAGAAGGCCTTCGAGATCTGTGGCAAGAAGTTCCCGAAGCTGGGGGAGCGGAAGTGACGCAGGTCAAGGAGCCCTCGACGGCCGCCCGCGCCTTACCGCCCCGCCGTCGCCGCCCCCTGCGGGCACTGGCCTGGACGGGCGGCGCCGCGCTGCTCGCCGCCGCCGTCGCGGCCGCCGCCGTGGGCTTCGGCGGAGACGGCACCGGTACGGCCGCCGCCACCCGTACACCCCCGGCCACCGCCAAGGTGACCCGCACGACCCTCACCGAGACGAAGACCGTGGACGGCACCCTCGGCTACGGCGACCCCCTGACCGTCACCGCCAAGTCCCAGGGCACGATCACCTGGCTCCCCGGTGAGGGCACCACGATCACCCGGGGCCACGCCGTCTACAGCGTGGACGCCGACCGCCGCCCCCTCCTGTACGGCACCATGCCCCTCTACCGCACGCTGGAGGACGGGGTCGAGGGCAAGGACGTCGAACTGCTCGAACGCAACCTCGAGAAGCTCGGCTACACCGGATTCGACGTGGACGGCGAGTTCACCTGGGCCACCAGGGAGGCGGTCGAGGACTGGCAGGACGACCTCGGGCTCGACGTCACCGGCAAGATCCAGCCGGGGGACGTCGTGGTCGCCGACGGCCCCATCCGGGTCGCCGACCTGAAGAAGGCGCTCGGCGACAGCGCGGGCGGTCCCGTGCTGACTGCCACCGGCACCACCCGCCAGGTGCTCGTCAACCTCGACGTTGCCGACGAGCACCTGGTCAGGAAGGGCATGAAGGCCACCGTCGAGCTGCCCGACGGCACCGAGGTGAACGGCAGGATCACCCGCGTGGGCAAGGTCGCCACCGAGACCGGCAGCGGCAACGACACGACCACCACCGTGGAGGTCAAGGTTTCGGTGAGCGGGCTGAAGAAGTCGTACGACGCCGCCCCCGTGGACGTCACGATCGTCTCCGACCAGCGCAAGGACGTCCTGGCCGTGCCCGTCGGCGCGCTGTTCGCCCTGGCCGAGGGCGGCTACGGCGTACAGGTCGTCGAGGGCCCGGCCACCCGCTACGCCGCGGTCGAGACCGGCATGTTCGCCGACGGCCGGGTCGAGGTCACCGGCGTCCAGGAGGGCACGACCGTGGCGGTGCCCAAGTGATCGTCGAACTGCACGACGTGAGCAAGGACTACGGCGACGTGGCCGCGCTCCGTGGAGTCTCCCTGGGCATTGAGCACGGCGAGCTCGTCGGCATCGTCGGCCCGTCCGGCTCGGGCAAGTCGACCATGCTCAACATGATCGGCACCCTCGACCGCCCGTCCGGCGGCCTGGTCCGCATCGCGGGGCACGACGTGGGCTCGCTCACCGACAAGCAGCTCTCCGCGCTGCGCGCGAACGTCATCGGCTTCGTCTTCCAGCAGTTCCACCTGGCCGCCGGGGTCAGCGCGCTGGACAACGTGGCCGACGGCCTCCTGTACGCGGGTCCGTCCCTGCGGGAGCGGCGGCTACGGGCGTACGAGGCGCTCGAACGCGTCGGCCTCGGGCACCGGCTCGGCCACCGCCCGCACGAGCTGTCCGGCGGCGAGCGCCAGCGCGTGGCCATCGCCCGCGCCGTGGTCGGCGAGCCGCGGCTGCTGCTGGCCGACGAGCCCACCGGCAACCTCGACTCCCGCTCGGGAGCGGGCGTGATGGAGCTGCTGCGCGAGCTGAACGCGGGCGGCACCACCGTGGTCGTCATCACCCACGACCGCGACATCGCGTCCTCGCTGCCCCGGCAGGTCGAGATGCTGGACGGCCTGGTCGTGGAAGGAGCCCGGGTATGACTCTTCTGGTTGCGGCCCGGATGCGGCCGCGCGACGTGATCAGGGTCGGCGGGGCGGGCCTGCGGGCCAGGCCGCTGCGGGTGTTCCTGTCGGCGCTCGGCATCGCCATCGGCATCGCGGCCATGCTCGGCGTCGTCGGCATCTCCGCCTCCAGCCAGGAGGACCTCAACCGGCAGCTCGAAGCGCTCGGCACGAACCTGCTCACCGTCTCGCCCGGCCAGACCCTGTTCGGCGAGGCGTCCCACCTGCCCGCCGAGTCGGAGGGCATGATCGGCCAGATCGACCCCGTCACCGCGGTCACCGCCACCGGCACCACGCAGGCCAAGGTCTACCGCAACGACCACATCCCCGAGGCCCAGACCGGCAGCGTCTCCGTCACCGCCGCCCGCCTCGACCTCATCGGGGACGTCGGCGCCACCGTCGTCAGCGGCGCCTGGCTGAACGAGGCCACCCACCGCTACCCGGCCACCGTGCTCGGCGCCAAGGCGGCCGACCGGCTCGGCGTCGTCCAGGCCGGTCCCGACCAGCGGGTGTGGCTGGGCGGGCAGTGGTTCACCGTCGTGGGCGTGCTCGCGCCCGCGCCCCTGGCCCCCGAGCTCGACACGGCCGCCCTGGTCGGCTGGCCGGTCGCGGAGAAGCGCCTCGGCTTCGACGGGTACGCGACCACGATCTACACCAGGGCCCAGGAGCAGTACGTCGCCGCCGTCCGCGACGTCCTGGCCGCCACCGCGAACCCGGAGACGCCCAACGAGGTCGAGGTGTCGAGGCCGTCCGACGTCCTGGCCGCCAAACAGGCCACCGACGCCACGCTGAACGCGCTCCTGCTCGGCCTCGGCGGCGTCGCCCTACTGGTCGGCGGCGTGGGCGTGGCCAACACGATGGTCATCTCGGTGCTGGAGCGGCGCGCCGAGATCGGCCTGCGCCGCTCCCTCGGGGCCACGCGCGGCCAGGTCCGGGTGCAGTTCCTCGCCGAGTCGCTGCTGCTGTCGGCCATCGGCGGCGTGGGTGGCGTGCTGCTCGGCATCGGCGTCACGGCGGCGTACGCGAGCCTGCAGAGCTGGCCCGCGATCGTCCCGGTCTGGGCGATGCTCGGCGGCGTCTTCGCCACGCTGATCATCGGCGGCATCGCGGGCTTCTACCCGGCCGTACGGGCCGCGCGGATGTCGCCGACGGAGGCGCTGGCCACTCCGTGAGCATGTCCGATTTCGACAAGAGAACGGCACAGGGGAAGGAGTAGCTTCGCCGTCATGGACGTGATCGACCGTGCTGAGACATATCTGCAGCTCCACGGCCGCCTGCTCGACAGGTTGCGGTTCGCGGCGCTGTTCCGGGACGGCCCCCGCGAACGGGTGCTCGACGTGCTGCGCTGCTACCAGAACACCGACGGAGGCTTCGGCCACGCGCTCGAGCCCGACCTGCGCGGCGCGGGCAGCCAGCCGGAGCCGGTCGAGGTGGCGTTCTGGATCCTGGACGAGCTGGACGCGTTCGACTCGCCGATGGTGGCCGCCGCGTGCGACTACCTGGCCGGGGTCGGCACGCCGGACGGCGGCGTGCCGTTCGTGCTGCCGTCCGTCCGCGACACGCCCCGCGCGCCGTGGTGGGAGACCCCCGACGACCCGCCGGGGAACCTCGTCCCCACCGCGTCGATCGCGGGGCTGCTGCACAAGCACGGCAGCACGCATCCCTGGCTCGCCGCCGCGACCGGCTTCTGCTGGTCGCGGATCGCCGCCCTCACCGAGATCAGCCCGTACGAGGCCCGCGCCGTCGTGACGTTCCTGGACCTGGTGCCGGACCGCCCTCGTGCGGAGGCGGAGTTCGCGCGGCTCCGTGACGCGCTGCTCGCGAACGTCTCGTTCGATCCCGACGCGCCCGGTGACGCTCACTTCCCCCTGGATTTCGCGCCGTCGCCGCTGCGGCTCCCGATGTTCACGGAGGACGTCCTGGACGCCCACCTCGACGCCCTGCTCCGCGCGCAGTCCGACGACGGGGGCTGGAGCGGGAACTGGCTGATGTGGACGCCGCTGGTGGAGCACGAGTGGGGCGGCTACCTCACCGTGCACCGGCTCAGGACGCTGCGGGCGTACGGGAGGCTGCCGGGGTTCTGTCAGTGAGGCGGAGTACGTTGGAGGCATGTATGTGGAACGGCCTCCGACCGCCGACCTCGCGGGCCGTCTCGCCTGCGTGTGGCATCAGGTCAGCGAGGCCGACGCCACGCAGCTCGTGGTGCCCGACGCCTGCGTCGACCTGATCTGGGGGCCTGAGGGGCTGTTCGTGGCCGGTCCGGACACCGGGCCCATGCCGACCCCGATGGCCTCCGGCGACACCTTCGTCGGCATCCGCTTCAGGCCGGGGGCGGTGGGCGACTTCTTCGGCGTCCCGCTCCAGGAGCTGCGCGACCAGCGCGTCCGGGTGTCCGAGCTCCCGTCCCTGCGTGATCAGCCCGTCCGGGTCTCCGAGCTCCCGTCCCTGCGCGACCAGCCCGTCCGGGTGTCCGACCTTCCATCTCTCCGTGATCAGCCTGACGGGCTCGCCGAGCTCACCTCCCTGCACGATCAGCCCGTCGGGGTGTTCGCTTTCTCCTCTCTCCGCGATCAGCGTGTCTCGGTGTCTGACCCCCCGTCCCTCCGGGATCAGCCCATTCGGCTCGCCGACCTCCCGTCTCTGCACTCCGTGGATGTCGCGCCTACCGGGCGGCTCGACGCGATGCTCGCGGCGGTCAGGGAGCGCCTGGCCCGCGAGGTCCCCGCCGATCCCGCGGGCGCCGCCATCGCCGGCGCGCTCAGGATGGGCCGCTCGGTCGGCGAGGTGGCGTGGGACCTGGGGTTCAGCGAGCGCCAGCTGCACCGCCGCAGCCTGGTCACGTTCGGCTACGCGCCCAAGATCCTGCAGCGCATCGTCCGGTTCCAGCGCGCGCTGACCCTGGCCCGCGCGGGCGTCCCTCTGGCGGAGGTGGCGGTCACGGCGGGCTACGCCGACCAGGCGCACCTGTCACACGACGTCAAGCGGCTGAGCGGGGTGTCCATGCGCCACCTGGTCTCACCCGCGGGGTAGCTTGCCCGACACCAGCGCCTGCACCCATCCGGCGGTCGGGTCGCTGTCGATGAACAGCGCCCGCGCCAGCAGGCTGAGCGGAATGGCGAGAATGGCGCCCAGCGGGCCCAACACGAAAGTCCACACGATCAGCGAAAGAAATGTCATCGTCGTCGACAGCCCCACGGCGTCCCCCAGGAACTTGGGGAGAATGAACGACTGCGTGACGACATTGGTCACGGTGTACGCGGCGACGACGAGCAACATTTTCTGCACGCCGCCGTCCAGCAGCGCGAGCATGGCGGGCGGCAGCAGGCCGATGATGAAGCCGATGTTGGGGATGTAGTTGGCGATGAGCGCCAGCACACCCCAGAGCAGCGGGAGCGGTACGTCCAGCAGCGTCAGGGCGATCACGTCGAGCACCGCGTAAATGATCCCGAAGACGGTCGAGACGATCAGGTAGCGCCGAGTTTTGTGCGCGAACGTGGCCAGCGCGGGGACGAGCCGGGCCCCGTTGCCCGTGCCGGAGGTGAGTATTTTCGCCGTCACCGGAGCGTCGAGACACATCGCCAGCAACAACACGACAATGAGAAACATCGACGACAGAATGGCGATCACACTGCCCAGCAGAGCCTGCGCGAATTCCACGATCTTGCCGGGGTCGAATGCCGCCAGTCCTTTGTTGAGCACGTCGTTGCTGACGCCGTGCGTGGTGGCCCAGTGCTGGGCGTCGGAGAGCAGTTGCTGGAACTGGGCGGTGTACGAGGGCAGCAGCGAGGCGAGCTGGGTGGCCGAGATGACCAGGATGCCGACCATGCCGAGAAGCACGAGCACGACGATGAGGAACGGCACCGCGACCTGGAGCCAGGTGGGCGCGTGCCAGGCGGCGAGCCTGCGCCGCACGGGGGAGACGGCGATGACGAGCACCAGCGCCAGCACGATGGGGCCGGCAATCGACGCGACCTCACGGATTCCGTAGAGGACGATGACGGCGGCCGCTATGCCCACCAGGATGATGAGCGCCCTTGGCGCCGCTTGCTCTTGCACGCCCGGTACGTACCCCTGGTAGGCGTGCGTACCGTCGATTTGACGGTTCCCGGAGGCGTACATAGAGTTCACCAGTCCCGAGAGGGCGGCGCTTGATCGTCGATCTCACTCGGGGGCAACCTCCTTTCCACTTCGGTGCGAGACGTGCGCGTCTGGTTCTGGGGGCTGGTAAGTTAGAGGGGTTGTCCCGGAAGCGGGGCGGGTCTTAATTCCAGCAGGTCGAGCAAGTCGGGTCAATTTGACAGGGACTTGAACGG
>NZ_JBSGFQ010000133.1:0-32149 GCF_053603495.1 Nonomuraea sp. NPDC004186
GATCTTCATCTCGTTCTCGGCCGTCACCATGTTGAACTCGCGGGCGGCGATGGTGGTGTACTGCGAGTCGCCGAGCCTGCCCGCGCTGATGGCGGTGCCGAAGTACCGCCCGCTCTGCGCGGCGGCCGCGCCGAGCGTGCTCGCCGCGGCGTCGGCGCGGAGCGGCGCCATCAGCGCCATGATCACGGCGAGCACGCCGAGAGCACCGACGATCAGGGACCAGCGTAAGCCGTTCAAGGGCCGCCTGGTTTCAGACGAGGGTATGGCGTTTGCGCCCATGCCTGAGCCTCCATGTCTGAGATACGGAAACGGGAACACGTGGGGACACGCCATCAAGGCGTCACTTGGTGACTCAGTGTGGAAATGCTTCCGAAACATGTCAAGGCGGCTTTGAAAAGTTTCAGACACATTCGGCTGCCTGCTTCGGCGCTACAGGGCCTCAGCCACCAACGATGCGCACCGAAACTTTCGCCCGTTTCTCCCGCGGGGGACGGCAGGCCATGAAAGTTTCATATTTTGCATCTGAACCTGGGTGGGTCAGGACGAAGGGGCGGGGCCTGTCGAGTCGCGGACGCTGAGGGTCGTCGCGAGTTGGAGGTGCCGGGAGGCGGGCTGGACGCCGTCCGCCATGCCGAGGACGGTCTCGACCGCCATCCGGCCCATGCCGACGAGAGGCTGCCGGACGGACGTGAGCCGGGGCGTGGTCCACTGGGTCTGCGGCGTGTCGTCGAACCCGGTGACCGACAGCTCTCCCGGCACGGTGATGTGAAGCTCCTTGGCCGCGGCGAGGACCCCGACGGCGATCTCGTCGTTGCCCGCGACGATCGCGGTCGGCCGCTCGTCGAGCGCGAGCAGGTCATGGCCGTGCCGCAGCCCCGCCTCGACGGAGAACGCCTCGTGGCGGATCAGCGCACGATCCGGCGCGACGCCGGCCGAGTCGAGCGCGGCCTGGTATCCATGGAAGCGTTCCAGCGAAGGGGCAGAGCCCAGCGGGCCGCCGATCCAGGCGATCCTGCGGTGGCCGAGCTTGATGACATGCTCGGTCGCCGAGCGACCGCCCGCCCAGTTGGTGGAGCCGATGCTGACGAGACGCGATTCGGTCGTATCGATCGGGTCGATCGTCACGATGGGCACCTCCAGCTCCTCCGCGGCGAGGAGCACCGAGTCGGGCACGGCGACGGCGAGCGCGATGACACCGACGACACCGGACGCCTTCTGCTCCTCCATCCAGGCACGGGCCGCCGTACGGCTCGTACTGATCGGCTCGTCGGGCGGCAGGCGAAGAAGGAGCTCGGCCTGCGCGGAGGTCGCTGCCAGGAGTACCCCTTGGAGCACCGTCCCGGCATAACGGGACTCCACGATGTCGAGCACCGTGACGAGGGTCCGGTCGCGGGTTCGCTCATGTCGCACCGCCGTCGGCATGTAGCCGATCTCGGCCATGACCCCGAGGACATGCTCACGCGTGCTCGCGCCCACATCACTCCGCCCGTTGAGGACCTTCGAGGCGGTCGCCGGCGAGACGCCGGCCAATCGGGCGACGTCCGCCAAGGTAGCTCGCTCCGAACGACCTCGCCGTGACATCAGGGCTCCTTTCGGACTTCGAAACTATTTCGAATCTACCACGGACCCTTCCGTCCATTGCCGCCCGACATCCTCGCTGCTCCTCCCGTTGACACGGAACAGACACACCACCTAGTGTCCTGCCAGCACCGAACAAGTTTCGAAATAGTTTCGGACCCACCTCCAGGACGAGAGGAGAGGCTCGATGCGGCTCTCCCAGAAGACAAGGCTCCTTTCAGCGGTACTGGTGCCGTTGTTCGCGCTGACCGCTTGCTCGGGCGGCTCCGGCGGCGGAAGCGCGACCGGCAGCGGCGGTGACCAACAGGTGAAGCTCACGGTCTGGAGCTGGGACGGCACCGTCGCGGGGGCTGTCCCGGGCTTCCAGGCCGCGAACCCGAACATCAAGGTCGAGGTCGTCAACGCGGGCTCCTCCCAGGACGAGTACAAGGCGCTCGACAACGCCATCCAGGCCGGTTCCGGCGTACCTGACGTCGTGATGTTCGAGTACTTCGCGGTGCCCTACTTCGCCATTCCCGGCAAGCTCGCCGATCTCGGCAAGTACGGCGTCGAGAACTTCAAGAAGGACTACGTCCCGGGCGCGTGGAGCGACGTGACGGTCAACGGCAAGGTCTACGCGCTGCCGTCCGACTACGGTCCTTCGGCGCTGTTCTACAACACGGCCACCCTCAAGAAGGCCGGCATCGACAAGGCGCCGGCCACGTGGGACGAGTACTACGAGGCCGCCAAGAAGGTTCGGGGGCTCGGCGGCGACCACTACATCGCCCAGGACACGGGAGACATCTTCTTCCTGCTCTCGCTCATCTGGCAGGCCGGTGGCCGCCCGTTCAAGGTGAACGGCAACAAAGTGCACATCGACTTCACCGACGAGGGCACGACCAGGGCCGTGGCCTTCTGGCAGAAGATGCTCGACGAGGGCCTGGTCAACACCAAGATCACAGGATGGTCCGACGACTGGAACCGGACGCTCAACGACGGCAGCCTCGCCACCCAGACCATGGGCGGCTGGCTGACCTCCACGCTGCCGGAGCGCGCACCGAAGGCCGCCGGTGACTTCAGAGTCGCCTTGATGCCCCAGTGGAAGCAGGGAGACAAGGTCGGAGCGGCGAACGGCGGAAGCTCCTTCGGCATCCCGGCCGCGGCCGAGCACCAGGACGCGGCTTTCAAGTTCCTCGAGTACTTCACGCACGGCGCCGGTCTGTCGTCCCGCGTCGACGCGGGTGCCTTCGTGCCGAACACGTCGGTCCTGGACAGCGAGGCGTTCCAGAGCAAGGCCAACCAGTACTTCGGCGACCAGAAGGTCGGCGCGGTGCTGGCCGAGGCCTCGGAGATCGTCGGGAGCGGCTGGCAGTACCCGCCGTTCTTCGAGTGGGCACGCTCGGTCTACGGCGACCTCGCATCGCCGTTCTACACCACGGGCAAGGGCTCGCTCGCCGAGATCCTCGAGCAGTGGAAGCAGCGCTGCATCCAGTACGGCAACGAGCAGGGCTTCCAAGTGGACTAGCGGGCCCTGGGCCACCTCAACGAATCGGAAGGAACACGGACATGGGCCTGGCACGTCGGGTCGGCGTCACCGCTTCGGCCATGGCGTCGCCGGATGCCGCACGGCATTCGGCGCCGGCTCGCAAGCGCCGCAAGTCACAGATCGGGCTGGCGTTCATCGCACCTTTCGGGGCGCTGTTCGCCCTGGTGTTCATCGTGCCCATCCTGTACGCCGCCTACCTCAGCCTCTTCCAGGACAAGCTCGTCGGGGGCAACACGTTCGTCGGATTCGCCAACTACGGCAAGCTGTTCAAGGATCCCCAGTTCTGGGACGGGGTGGGGCGCGTCTTCCGGTTCACGCTCGTCCAGGTGCCGATCATGCTGCTCTTCGCCATGGCGCTGGCGCTGGCGCTGGACTCCATGCGGGTGCACGGCACCAGGTTCATGCGGGTGACGATCTTCCTCCCCTACGCGGTGCCGGCGATCGTGGCGACTCTCATGTGGGGATTCCTGCTGGGCGTCAAGTACGGCCTGTTCGGCAGCCTCAACGACGCTCTGGGCACGGACATCGATCCCTTCGCCCCCGGTACCACGCTCATCTCCATCGGGCTGATGGTGACGTGGGCGTTCACCGGCTTCAACATGCTCATCTTCTACGCCGCGCTCAAGGCCGTCCCCCGCGAACTGTACGAGGCGGCCGCGATCGACGGGGCGAACGAGCTCCAGATCGTCCGCGCGATCAAGCTGCCGGCACTGCGCGGATCCCTGGTCGTCACGATCATCTTCTCGATCATCGGCACCTTCCAGATGTTCAACGAACCGCAGATCCTGCCCTCGATGGTGGCCAACAGCGGCGTCACCACCTTCTACACGCCCAACCTGTACGCGTACAACCTGGCGTTCACCGGGTCCCAGCAGGGCTATGCGGCCGCACTCGCGCTCGTCATGGCGGCGATCACGATCACCGTCGCCTACGTCGTCCAGATCAGAGGGTTGAGGAATGCACCCGATCAGTAGCCGCCGGCTCTACACGGTGGAGAATCCCAAGAAGAGCACGACCCTCACCGTGATGACAGCTCTGTTCATGTTGTACTGCCTGCTGCCGCTCGTATGGCTCGTCATCAACGCGACCAAGTCGCAGGCCGACTTCGTGTCGTCGTTCGGACTCGCACCCGGTCGCGAGTTCGCCCTGTGGGACAACATCGTGCAGGTTTTCAGCTACCAGGACGGGATCTTCTCCCGCTGGCTCCTCAACACCGTTCTCTACGTCGTCGTGGGTGCGACCGTGTCGACCTTCCTGGCCGCCCTCGGCGGGTACGCCCTGGCGAAACTCGATTTCAGGGGCAAGCGGGTGTTTCTCTTCGTCGTGCTGGGATCGATCTCCGTCCCCGGCATCGCCCTGGCGATCCCGCAGTTCCTGCTGTTCGCGCACGTCGGCATGACCAATACCCCGTGGGCGATTCTCATCCCGTCCTTCATCAACCCCTTCGGGTTGTACCTGATGTGGGTGTTCACGGCCGAAGCCGTGCCCACCGGCCTGCTGGAGGCCGCGAAGATCGACGGCGCCGGGGAGTTCAGGACCTTTCTCCAGATCGCGCTCCCGCTGCTCGCCCCGGCGAGCGTGACGGTCCTGCTCTTCTCGTTCGTGTCGATCTGGAACAACTATTTCCTGCCGTTGATCATGCTCAAGGATCCCGCCTGGTATCCGCTGACCGTCGGAATCAACCAGTGGAACAAGCTGGGCTCGACGGCGGGGAACGGCGCCCTCATCCAGAATCTCGTGATCACGTCCGCGCTGCTGACCATCATCCCGTTGATCATCGCGTTCCTGAGCCTGCAGCGGTACTGGCAGTCGGGCCTGTCGCTGGGCGCCGTCAAGGGCTAGCAGCGCTCCATTCACCAACGTTTCCTGAAGAGAAGTGAGATCATGACCCGATTCCGGATCGACGGCAGGCTGTGCGACGAGAGTGCGCTTCCGCACGTCTGGAGCAGGTGTATCGGCGCCGGACGGGCGAACGAGGCACTGCGCGCGGACTGGCAAAAGCAATTCGTCGAGGCCGTCGCCGCATGCGGATTCCAGTACGTCCGCTTTCACGGCGTCTTTCACGACGACATGTTCGTGTACCGGGAGAGCTACGGCAGCGGTTTCGGCCCGAACACGCCCCTTGCCGCGCCCGTGCACACATTCAGCTATGTGGACAAGGTGTTCGACTTCATTGTGGACTGCGGGGTCCGCCCATTCGTCGAGCTGGGCTTCATGCCGCGCGAGCTGGCGACGGAGACGGAGACGGTGTTCTGGTGGGGCGCTCACTGCAGCCCGCCCAAGGACATGGCGCGCTGGGTCGAGCTGGTCACGAGGTCGGTCGAGCACTGGATCGACCGGTACGGCCTCGCCGAGGTGCGGGAGTGGCGGTTCGAGGTGTGGAACGAGCCGAACCTGGTTCCCCACTTCTGGACCGGGACGAAAACCGAGTACTTCGAGCTTTACGAGCAGACCGTGACGGCGATCAAGAAGATCGATCCCGCGTTGAAGGTGGGCGGGCCCGCGACCAGCGTCTTCGTGCCCGACGACCGCTACGAGGGCGAGGTCGAGGACCGCTCCGCGATGCACGAGACGGCCGCCGCGGCCGACGTGGACGCGCTCGACTGGCGCCCGGTATGGATCGAGGACTTCATCGCCTGGTGCGCGGAGCGCGCACTCCCGATCGACTTCATCTCCACCCACCTGTACCCCACCGACTTCGCGTACGGCACCGACGGCGAGGCCGTGCAGATCACCCGGTACGCCGACGCGACGTTCGACGACCTGACCCTCCTGCGCAAGCTCGTGAACAACAGCGCTTATCCCGAGGCGGAGATCCACATCACGGAGTGGTCGACGTCGCCGTCGGCCCGCGACTTCATCCACGACACGCCGTTCGCGGCGACCTCCATCACGCGGTCGTATCTGAAGTGCGCCACCCTCGCCGACTCGATCTCCTACTGGACCTTCACGGACGTGTTCGAGGAGGGCGGCGCCGGTATGGGACCGTTCCACGGCGGGTTCGGCCTGGTGAACGAGGGCGGCATCCACAAGCCCACGTTCCACGCGTTCACGATGCTGGAACGGCTCGGCGACCGGCTGCTCCTCGCGACGCCCGACGGGGTCGTGACCCGTGACAGCCGGACGTCGGCCGTCTCGGCGGTGTTCTTCAACTACCCCGAGGACATGGGCACGAGGGGTGTCGGCTCGGAGAACTCCTACCCGGCGGCACGCGCGCTGGCCGAGATGGGGCCGAGCCGCAGGATCCACCACTCGATCGGCGGACTGGAGCCGGGCGTCACGTTCCTCGTCGAGATCGTGGACTGGGAGCACGGGAACGCCGCCGAGGCCTGGTACCGGCTCGGGTCCCCCCTCAACCCGTCCCGAGCCGAGAGCGAGTACCTGAGCGGAGTCGCCGACTCGCTCCTCAGGTTCACGCTGACCGTGCCCGACAGCGGCGTGCTGGACCTCGACGTCGAACTCGCGCCATGGGCCGTGATGTCGTTGAGGCAGTCGGCATGACCGCGTCGATCTCGTCGACGGAGCGGTCGCAGCGCCGCAGGGTGGACAGGCCCTTGCGGGTGAGGCGGGCACACAGCACCCGGCCCGCGCCGGGCTGCGGGTCCCGGCGGATCAGGCCGCGCCGTTCGATGGAGACCTTCTCCGGCGCGACCTGGCAAAGCCAACGCACCTCACACAGGTTCACCGACAACGCGACGTGATCGACTCCGACATCGGCCAGGTCAAGATGACGGCCCCGTCCGACGAGCAGGCAAGCGCACATGGAAGCGTCGAGGCCCTCTCCTGGGACTGGATCGGTGATACATCAGCGCTGCTTCAGCACGCCGATCAAGCTCGTGAGGCTGTTTTGGCCGTGGCCGGCGGTGACGCCTTGGCGGAAGATCTTCAGGACGGCGGCCGGAAGTGAGTCATCAACGCCGGACGCCTGTGTGGTGCGCAGCACGTGTTCCAGGCTCGCCACGCCCATGGAGACTCGGTCGACGTCCCCCTCTTGGTTGCCTGCCGTGATGCGCGGCGCGTAGAACTCCAGGAAATAGCGGAGGTCCATGGTCTTCACCGCGTGCGGCAGAAAATCCTCCGCCGAGATGCCATTGGCCTCCGCCACCGCCTGGCCGTGCAGGTAGCCTGCCAGCGCCGTCCAGAACATGTCGATCCCGATCTGGTAGTACAGCGCCGCCAATCCCGGGTCCTCGCCGAGGTAGTCGATCCCGGTCAGCACCTCAAGGGCGGGTCGGCGCGCCTCGATGGCGTCCTTGGGGCCGCTGTAGTACGTCATCGCGTCCGGCGTGCCGATGCCCGGAGGCGGCACCTGCACGCCCCCGGTGATCTGCACGGCCCCGCGCTCGGCCAGCCACACGGCCGCCTGACGTGCCCTGTCCGGGGTGTCGGAGGTGAGGTTGACCAGGATACGTCCGACCAGGGCGGTACGCGGGGCTTGGGCCAGGATGGCATCCATCGCGTCATAGTCGGTCAGGCTCAGCACCACCAGCTCGTTGGCGGTGAGCGCCGCCTCGACGGATCCCGCTCTCCTCGCGCCCCGCGCCACCAGTTCGTCTGCCCTGGCAGGAGTACGGTTCCACACGGTCACCTCGTAGCCGCTGTCGAGGTAGGCGCCAGCCATGGCGTGTCCCATGGGGCCCAACCCGATCACCGTCACAGACTTCATCCACGCTCTCCTGACCACTAGAACGAACGCTCTATCCAGACGGCACGGTAGCACACGACTAGAACGAACGCTCTATTCAGTACGATGGGAGCCATGCGGACCCAGCACGAGATCGGCACCCGGGAGCGGATCGTCCGGACGACCTCTCGCCTGATGCAGCGGCAGGGGTACGAGGCGACGGGCCTCAAGCAGATCTCCCAGGAGGCGCAGGCCACACTCGGCTCGGTCTACCACTTCTTTCCGGGCGGTAAGCGGCAACTGGCGGTCGAGGCCGTCCGCCACGGGGACAGAGAGTTCGCGGAATTCCTGCGCGCGGCGTTCAACCAGGAGGACGATCCGGCCGCGGCGATCGTCGCCTGCACCCGCGACCTGGCCAAGGGGCTGCGCGAGTCCGGCTGGATGGACGGTTGTCCCGTCACCACCACGGCATTGGAGAGCGCCGGCCGGGTGCCCGAGATCCAGCAGGCCGCAGAGGACGCCTACGAGAACTGGCGCACGCTGGTCCGCGACAAACTCAGCCGCTCCGGCTTCGCCGACGACGTGGCGCACGACCTCGCCCACAGCGTGATCAACATGCTGGAGGGCGCGGAGCTGTCGGCGCAGGTGTCCCAGAGCGAGGCGCCGCTGGAGATCGCCGGCAGGCACCTCGCACGGCTTATCGACTCCTACCGATGAGGTGAGCCGGTCCGGCCAGTTCGTCAGGTGCGGTCTTGATGGGACGCTTCGTCCGGGCTTGGACCCGTCCGGCTTATGGCTGTCCCACCGGCGTTCTGAGCACCTCGGTGAGGGCCGAGATGCTGTGATCGCCGTGGCCTGCCTCAGCCGCCCGCCTCACCAGGTCATGGAGCGGGCCGAGCCAGGCCGTGTCGACGTTCGTCTCCTTGGCCAGGTCCTCGTCGTGGGCCACCCCCGCCAGGAAGAGGTTCACCGAGGAGGCGGCGTCGGTGTAGTCGCCGCCGTCGATCTCCTTGGCGTAGATCGGCAGCAGGGACTTGATCATGTCCAGCCACTTGCCGGCGAAGCGCACCATCGTGTTCACCTCCAGCCCGCGCGCCTGGACCGCGGCGGCGCCCTGGAAGAAGCCGACGAGCGCCGGCAGCAGCATGGCGCCCACCGCCATCTCGTACAGGGCAGCCAGGTCGGCCTCGTCGCCGAGGTGGACGGTGTCGCCGCCCAGCACCTTCAGGGCCGTCTCGAACTCCTCGAAGACCGTCTTGTCGCCGCTGTAGTACAGCAGGGTGTCCGGCGCTCCCACGGCCGAGGGCACGTTCTTGACCGCCCCGGCCAGGAACCGGGCGCCATGGTCGATGGCCCAGGCGGCCGTCTCGCGGGCGCCGGCCGGGGAACCGCTGTTGAGGGTGACCAGGGCCCGCCCACGCAGCGACGCGCCGGCCGGCCGCAGTGCCGGCCGGGTGTCCTCGAAGGTGGTCAGACAGGTGATGACCAGGGGACTTGCCGTTACCGCGTCCTCAATGGCCTCCGCATGCCTGCCTCCCATGGCGATGAGGGGCGCGGCTTTGGCGGCGGTCCTGTTCCAGACGGTGGTCGGGTGTCCGGCCTTGACGAAGGCCTCGGCCAGTGCCGAGCCCATCGAGCCCAGTCCGATGACGGTCACCGGTGTCAGGTTCATTGCAGTCATATGCGTACTCCAGCCACAGAGATAGGAAGGCGAGCGCGCTGCCTTGGAGACCGTCGTGGTCTTGGCGCGGGCCTGATTCATGCTGGCTGGAGCACCTGCATTCTCTCAAGTACCTACTTTTTTGCCGGGTACTGACATAAGTGTGAGTATGGGTCGGTGAAGGAGACGAAGAAGCGGACGTTCACCTGCGGTCTCGACGCGGCCATCGCCGTCATGGGAGGCAAGTGGAAAGGACTGATCCTTTTCGCGCTCCAGGATGGTCCCCTGCGCTTCGGGGAGCTGCGGCGCGCGGTGCCCGGAATCAGCGAGCGGGTGCTGATCCTGCAGTTGCGGGAGATGGAGGCCACCGGGCTGCTGCATCGTGAGGTCTACCACCAGGTCCCGCCGAAGGTGGAGTACTCGCTCACCGAGTTCGGTCATTCGCTCAACACCGCGATGGCGCCGCTCGGGGAGTGGGGCGAGGAGCACGTCGAGCGCATCGAGGCCATCCCGTGGGACCAGGTGGGGTGAACCTTGCGCGGATGGATCGGCAGGCGCATTGCCGCCTGGCTGCACACTTCTGCCGCCCGCCGTCGATACCGCCACGACCACGGCCTTGAGGCATTCTCGCCGAAAGGAAGACCTGAACAGCTCCGCTCGAAGTCGTCCGAGCCTAGGTGTCGTGTCGCAGTTCAACACGTGTCTGTTCCGCCAACTTCATCTGGATGGGACAAAAACTGTCGGTCGCAGTTGAAGCTGTCGGCATTCGCGGGTAGTTGTCGGCGTTCAGGTTGAGTTGACGGATTTCGTCCTCGCTTTACGCTCTTGGGAGCAGGTGTACGCCCGTGGTACTGGGGTTCGCGACGGCCGGGATCGGGGTCCCCTGTGCCCACCACTATTTGTCACACCGGCGTGGGAGCATGACGTCATGGTGACCTCGAAACAGCCGGTGACGGTCCCGACTGACGCCAGCGTGGACGATTTCCTGGCCGCAGTCTCTGACGAACGCCGACGGGCCGACGCGGAGCGCCTCCGCGCGATTCTGTGCGAGGTGACCGGTGAGCCTGCGGTGATGTGGGGCCCCAGCATCGTCGGCTTCGGCAGCTACCGCTACACCTACGCGAGTGGGCGCACGGGTGACTGGCCCTTGGCGGGCTTCTCACCACGCAAGCAGCAACTCGTCGTCTATTTGGTGGGCGGGTTCGAGGAGCGGCACGCATCTGTGCTGGCCCGGCTCGGTTCGCACAGGACCGGAAAGGGATGCCTCTACCTGAAGCGACTCGACGACGTCGACGAGAGCGCGCTGCGCGAGCTCATCGACCGCACGGTGCGGGTACACAAGGGCGTTGACCGGGCCACCAACCGCTGACAAGAGCGGTAGCTCATGTCTCTGGACTGAGCCGTACACCTCCCATCTCAGGTAACTGAGCAGCCTCGGGCACCGCACGCCGGCTCACCGACAAGGAGAAGCACGTGCGTGAGGGGGCGCCACAGCCGCTCAGGTGCGGGCTGTGTAGCGACGCCCGGGCAGGCCGTTCCACGCCAGGCGGAGCCGGCCGGGGATCGCTCCCCCCACCTCGGCAAGAGGCACGTGCGTGCCGTTTTCGTCGACGACGTTCAAGGGCGGGGTGTCCCCGGGTATTTCGACGACCATCCTTCCGGGCCGGCCGGCCGTGACGTCCACACGGGCCAGGGTCCCGGCCCGCCAGGCGAGCTCGACCTGATGTCCGCCGCGGCAGCGGATGCCTCGTGCTGATCCGGTGTGCCAGCTCGGCGGCAGCGCCTTGAGCAGGCTGATCGCTCCCTCATGGCTCTGCACGAGCAGCTCGGTCATCCCGGCGACACCGCCCAGGTTGCCGTCGATCTGGAAGATGTTGCCGCCGGGCCAGTCGCCATGCGGGTGCAGATCGAGCAGGGATTCCGAGCTCAGCTCGTTGAGCAGGATCGAGATCGCCCGCTCGGCGAGCTCCGCGTCACGCAGGCGGGCGGCCAGGCAGAGGGTCCACGCCTGGCTCCATCCGGTGTAGCCGCTGCCGTGTTCCAGGCGGTGCCGCAGCGCCCGGCGAGCGGCCGCGAAGTGGTCCGGTGTGGCCGCTTCGGTGATGCGGGTGCCCGGATACAGGCCGTACAGGTGGGACAGGTGGCGGTGGCCCGGCTCGCGCGGTGGGCGCTCGTCGTACCACTCGAGCAGCTCGCCACCCGATCCGACCGCCACATCGCGCAGGTCGGCCAGCGCGGTCCGGGCCCGTTCTACCTGGTCTTCCTCCTCAGGGGAGTAGCGTCGGGCCAGGCTCACGTATCGCGCCAGCACCTCGCGGACCAGTTCCTGGTCCATCGCCGTTCCCTCGGACACGGCCGCGTGAGCCGAGGCGCTGACGAGGAAGTGGTGCTCGGGCGAGGTGGAGGGGCTCATCACGAGCTCGCCTCGCCCGTCCGGAACCAGCATGTCCAGTGCGAATCGCGCCGCCGCCCGGAAAACCGGCAGAGCGGTCTCCGCGGCGAACTCGTCGTCCGCCTCGTACTCGAGGTGGTCCCAGAGGTGAGCCGACAGCCACAGGAGCCCCGACGGCCAGTTGGCCCACTGGGGATCGCCGGACACCGGCGTGGAGAACCGCCAGAGGTCGGTGTTGTGATGCACGACCGAGCCGCGGGCCGCGTAGTACCGGCGAGCCGTCTGCTCTCCGCTCCGGGCGAGCTCGCGCGTCAGCCGGAACAGCGGCTCGTGCAGTTCGGGGAGCCCGGTGGACTCCGCCGCCCAGTAGTTCATCTGGAGGTTGATGTTGGTGGTGTAGTTGCAGCTCCAGCCGGGACGGACGTCGACGTTCCAGATGCCTTGGAGGTTGGCCGCCTGGGTACCTGGGCGTGAGCTCGAGATCAGCAGGTACCGGCCGAGGTGGAAGAAGAGCTCGGCCCCGGCTGCCTCGGATCCGGATCCCGAGAGGTCCAGATCGGCCCGGTCGAAGTAGCCGCGGTAGTCCTCGCGATGTCGCGCCCGCAGCTTCGACGTCTCGATGGACAGGGCTCGCGCGACCCGCTGCTCGGCCTCGGCGGCGATTGACCGGCGATCGGTGCTGGGCCGCTGATCGTAGCCGCGGAAACCGCTCGCCGCGGCGGCGATGAGCCGTACCTCTCCGGGGCCGGTCCGGTGCACCGCCACGGCCACGGCGAACCCCATCCCCTCCTCGGTCGCGTAGACGACGGCCGGCTCCGCGTCGACGTAGTTCGGCAGCACGTGTGCCGGCGCGCGCCCGGTGGCCACGAGCCAGTGGACGCCTTTCTCCTCCCGCTGCTCGATCTCCACGGTCGGGTGCTCCGAGCGGAACGCGGGCGCGGCGACCTCGTCCCCACCCGTGGCCGACATCACGAGGACTCCGTCGGGTGCCGAGACGAAGCTCTCCACCCGCACCGGACCATAGGTCGTGGTCGTGACCGCCTCGGCCAGGTCGAGCTCGCGGAGGTAGCCGTCAAGGGGACGGTCCGCGGCGTAGCTCCATTCCAGCCACCCGAGTGGCTGGTAGGACTGGGTGTAGCCGGGCCCCTGCAGGGAACGGGCGAGCTGGTCGGCGCGCAGATGGTCGCGCTCGCGGATCGCCCGCCGGAGCTCGGGAAGGAGCTCGCCGGCCGGAGGGCCGCTCTCCGGGCTCCCGGGGCCGCCCGACCAGACGGTGTCGAGGTTGAGGTCGACGCGCTCGACCCCGGCCCGCCCGTACACCGTCGCGCCCAGACTGCCGTTCCCCAGGAGGAAGGCGTCGTGGAACGCGGCGGCGGGAGCGGCCAGCCGGATGCGGTGTCGTTCGTCCATGTCGTTTCTCACTGAGCGTCGTAAGCCTGCTGCTGGATCTGCAGGTACCGCTGCAGCCCGAGACCGTTGAGACCGTCCAGGTAGGCGGTCCAGTCCTGGTCGCTGTCGATGTTCTTCTTGCCGGTCACGAACTCCAGGTTGGACTGGCCCACGTAGTTCTGGATGTTGGTCTGCAGGGTCGCGGCCTCGGCGGTGACGTCGGTGCCGAGCCACAGGTTCCAGGACGGGAAGATCTGGTCCTTCGGCACCTTGCCCTCATACAGCTTGGTGGCGTCGAAAAGCCTTCGCTCGTAGCCTTCCGGTTTGTCGGTGTCGGTCGGCTGGACCTGGGCGTCGCGGAATGCCCTGGTGCTGTTGTACTGCGTGAGCGCTCCCCATCCGGCGTTGGAGGGCGGCGCACCCGGCTTGGCGGGGAGCACTTCGTACAGGGGCTTCAGGTTCTTGTCGAGGGCCACGTCGCCGTCATCCGGCTTCTTCCAGCCGACGCCCTCCTGGCCGAACTGGCCTTGCACTTGCCCCTCGTCGGTGAAGATGTAGTCGAGCATCTTGATGGCGGCGATCTGGTCCTGCTCGGTGGCCTTGTTCGTCAGGACGAACGTGGCGCCGGGAAGGCTGGGCGAGCTGTAGGACGTGTAGCCGACTCCTTCCGGGCCGGTCAGCGGGGGCACCGCGTCGTAGTCCTTGTCCCGCCCGTCCTTCTGGCCCAGGGTGACCATGAGCGCCGGGTGGAGCATGGTCCCGGCCCCGACGATCACTGCGTCGGCGTTGTCCCCCTTGGCCTTCAGCGCGTCCCCGTTCTGGGTGAAGGCACCCGGGTCGATGAGTCCCTCCTTGTAGAGGGAGGCGATGTAGCGCAGTCCCTCACGCCATTTGGCCTGCGCGGCCTGGAGCTGGACCTTGCCGTTGTTCAACGCGAGCGTCGAGGCGGCGACGCCGGCCCCGCGCGGGTCGTAGACGAAGGCGTTCATGAAGTAGGTCAGGAGCGGATCGCCGGTGGCGGCCGTGAGCGGGATCTCGTCGGCCTTGCCGTTGCCGTTGGGGTCCTTGGTCTTGAAGGCCCGCAGGACGGTGCGCATCTCCTCGGTCGTCTTCGGCATGGACAGTCCGAGTTTCTTCAGCCAGTCCGTGTTGAGCCAGAGTTTGGCCTGGTAGGAGCAGTGGAAGCAGTCGTTCCACTCCGGCAGGCCGTAGATCTTGCCGTCGGGCGCGGTGGCCATCGTCTTGTAGGCGGGGGTCGTCTCCAGCGCCTTCTGGATGTTGGGGGCGTACTTGGCGATCAGGTCGTTGAGCGGCAGGATCACGCCCTGCTTGGAGAGCTTGAGCAACTCGGGCCGGGCGAACTGGTCCACCCACGGGACAAGCAGGTAGAGGTCGGGGTAGTCGCCGCTGGCCAGCGAGATCTGCCGCTTCTCCGCCGCCGGGCCGGCGTCGTAGGTCGTCGTCTGGAACTTGAAATTGATCTTGAATTTGCCGCTGAGCAGCTTGGTGTAGGCGTTGGTCTGGAGATTCTGGTCGGCGCCTTGCGGAATGAAGACCGTGAGCTCGGTCATTCCTCCCTGGCTTGCCGGGGCTGCGGGCTTCTCGCCGGACGACGAGCAGGCGGCAATGGGCAGGGCGGCCAGCGACAGTGCGGCCAGCAGGGCCGCTTGCTTTCTGGGCAGGGTGGACATGGGTCATGCCTTTCGGGGGGTGAAGGACGGCCGCCGGACTAGCCCTTGATCGCGCCGATCATGATTCCCTTGGTGAAATAGCGGGCGACGAACGGGTAGATCAGCAGCACGGGAACCGTGGAGATGACGATCAGGGAGTATTTGAGCAGGTCGGCGAGCTGCTGCCGCTGCATCATGATGGCGGCGTCCATCTGGCCGCCGGCCTGGGTGTTGAGGATGATCACGTTGCGGAGTACGAGCTGGAGCGGGTAGAGGTCGTCGCTCTTGAGGTAGAGCAGCGCGTCGAAGTACGCGTTCCACTGCCCGATCGCGTACATCAGGGCGACTACCGCGATCATGGGCTTGGCCAGCGGCAGCACCACCGACCAGAGCACGCGCAGGCTGCTCGCACCATCGATCTCGGCGGCCTCGTAGAGCGAGTCGGGAATGCTGTTGCGCAGGTAGGCGCGGGCGATGATGACCTGCCAGACGCCGATCGCCCCCGGCACGATCAGCGCCCAGCGGGTGTCGAGCAGGCCGAGTTTCTGTACGACCAGGTAGGTGGGGATGAGCCCGCCCGCGAAGATCATCGTGAAGACGATGAACGCGGTGATGACGTTGCGTCCGTAGAAATCCTTGCGGGAGAGCGGATAGGCGATGGCGATCGTGAGCACGACGCTGACGACCGTGCCCACGACGGTGTAGAAGAGCGAGTTGGCGAAGCCCGTCACGATCTGCGGATTGCTCAGCGCCACCTCGTAGCCCCGGATCGAGAAATCGACCGGCCACAACCACACCCGTCCGGACGAGACGGCGTTGGGGCTGCTGAAGGAGCTGGCCAGGATGTAGATCAAGGGGAGGAGGACGACCGCGAGGAACGTGATGAGCAGCAGGTAGACGCACGCCATGAAGAGGCGGTCGACACCGGAGTCCCTGACCCGGCCAGGGCGCAGGCGCCTCTTCTCCGCGGTCCGCGTCATTGTGCCGGTCACCACAGACCACTCCCGGAAACACGCTTGGCGATGAAGTTGACCCCGATGAGAAGCGCCAGGTTGATCAACGAGTTGAACAGGCCTACCGCGGTGGCCTGGCTGAAGTCGGCGTTCAGCAGGCCGACCTTGTAGACGTAAGTGGCGATGATCTCTGAGTTGCCGAGGTTGAGCGGGTTCTGCAGGAGGAACGCCTTCTCGAACCCGACCGCCATGATGTTGCCCACGCCCAGGATCAGGATGATGATCGCCGTCGGCATGAGGCCCGGGATGTCGACATGGACGATCTTCTGCAGGCGCGTCGCTCCGTCCACTCTTGCGGCCTCGTACAGGCTGGGGTCGATGCCCGACAGCGCGGCCATGTAGACGACGGCCGAATAGCCCGCCGTCTGCCAGATATCGCTCCACACGTAGATGTGGCGGAAGTAGTCCGCGTCACCCAGGAGGTCGGGCGCGTCCACGCCGAAGAAGCCGAAGGCTCTGTCCATGAGCCCGATCCGTGGCGACAGGATCAGGATCACCATGGAGACGACGACCACGGTGGAGATGAAGTAGGGCGCGTACGTGACCAGCTGGACCGTGCGTTTGAAGGCACGCAGCCGCACCTCGTTCAGCGCGAGGGCCAGGATGATCGGGATGGGGAAGCCGGCCAGCAGGAAGTACACCGACAGCAGGAAGGTGTTCTCGACCAGCTTCCAGAAGACGGGGTTGGCGAAGAACGCCGAGAAGTGCTTGAGGCCGACCCACTCGCTGCCCCAGATCCCGTCGACGACGCTGTAGTCCTTGAACGCGATGACCGCGTTCGTCATCGGGATGTACTTGAAGATCACGAAGTAGGCCAGCGGCACGACGATCAGCAGGTAGAGCTGCCAATAGCGCCGGAAACTCCGCCTGGCGGCACTCCACTTCATGGCCGCGTCACCGCACCTGGGCGAGGCGGACCAGGAGTGAGCAGGTATGGGGGTACAGCCGGTGGGCCGGCCATGCGTCGGGGCCGCAGGAGGCCGAGCCGAGCCCGTAGTGGGCGATGTCGAGGTTGAGCCAGAGCTTGCCGTCCGGGACCAAATCGGTGGTGTGCCGCGCCGCGTCCAGGGCCTCGCTGGTCCAGGGCCGCAAGCTCACGTCGACGCCGGACGGTGCGGTGATGCTCACTCGTTCACCGGTCTGCCAGGAGATCTCCGCGGAACGTACGGCCCCGCGGTTGCCGTTCTCCTGCGGGTGGACGTAAGGGGTCTGCAGCTCGGCAACCGTGGCCCGGTGACGGCCGAGCCGGGCCGCCATCCGGCTGTCGCGGTAGTTCTCGCCCGGGCCGAGGCCGTACCACTCCAGCGTCGCCTCACCACCGGGTAGCCCCATGCGGATGCCCAGTCGCGGTACGGTGCCCCGCTTCACCCGGCCGGAGTCGTGGATGAGAGCGGCGAGCCCGGTGTCGAACCGGCCGACCGGGCTCACATGGAGGCGCAGCTGGAGGTCGCCCTCGGGACTCGCGGACCAGATCATCTGGGTCCGCATCCCGGCCTCCCGTCCAGCGGCCATGCTCACCGTCTCGACGACAAGTTCGCCATCCCCTGGCTGCACCCGGGCGGTACGGTGTTCGAGCCGGTCCAGGCCGAGATCACGCCAGGCTTTCGCCTGTCCCAGCCAGGCCAGGTCGTTGTCGGTGGGCGCACGCCAGAGATCCAGCCGAGGGCCGAGCACCGGCAGCTCACCCAGCATGACGAGCCGCCCGTCGGAGTCGAACTCGGCGTCGCCGAGTCGATAGCCGCCTTGGGACACCACGACCGGAAGGCCCTCAGTGGAGCCGGTCTCCTGCTGCCGGGCCTCGGCCAGGATCCGCTGAGTGAAGGCGATCTCGTGGCCGGCGGGCACGCCGTCACGTTCCTTGGCCCGCGACGCATGCACGGTGAGGACGATCTCGCCCGCGGCATCGCGGGCCAGCTCGGCGATGGTGTCGTCGAGCCGGACCCGGGCAGTGCCGCGCGGAGGGACAGGGGGGACCTCGACGGTGCCGCCGCCCAGCTCGGCGCCGCCCTCTTCGAGCAGCCAGGCGAAGACCAGGCCGGAGGTGTCGATGTGGTCGAACCTGCTCCGGACGGTCAGCGTGCTGTCGTTGTCGATGGACAGGACCACCGGCGCGATCGCCGCCTTGTACTCCAGCAGCCCGGGAGACGGAGTTCGATCAGGGAAGACGAGGCCGTCGGCGATGAAGTTGCGGTCGTGCACGACCTCCCCGAAGTCGCCCCCGTAGGCGTAGAACAGTTGCCCGGCGTTGGGGCCCTCGGTCGCGCGCTGCAGGATGCCGTGGTCGATCCACTCCCAGACGAATCCACCGTGCAGCCGCGAGTACCGGTCGAACAGCTCCTCGTACTCCGCCAGGCCGCCCGGGCCGTTGCCCATCGCGTGGGCGTACTCGCAGAGGATGACCGGAAGCGCGCGACGATGGGCGTCCGCTTGGGCATCCACCGTGCGCTCGTCGGCGCCCTTGCCGATGAGCTCCAGTTCGCCGATGTCCACGTACATCCGGCTGTAGACGTCGACGTAAGAGCTGTCGTAGTCGCCCTCGTAGTGAATCAGCCGGGTGCTGTCGCGGCTGCGGGCCCATTCGGCCATCGCCCGCAGGTTGTCGCCGACGCCGCACTCGTTACCCATCGACCACATGATCACGGACGGATGGTTCTTGTCGCGCTCGACCATGCGCTCGACCCGATCCAGGTAGGCGGGTCTCCACCGCGGGTCCGCGGAAGGGTTGCGATCCCAGCCGACCTGGACGAAGCCATGGGTCTCGAGATCGCATTCATCGATGACCCACAGGCCGTACTCGTCACACAGGTCGAGGAAGCGGCTGTCCGGCGGGTAGTGGCTGGTCCGCACCGCGTTGATGTTGTGCTGCTTCATCAGCAGGACATCGGCCAGCATCGTCTCCGGGTCGAGCGTGCGGCCCGTCTCCGGATGCCACTCGTGCCGGTTGACGCCGCGGAAGCGCACCGGCGACCCGTTGACGGTGATGAGCCCGTCCACGACCCGAACGGTCCGGAACCCGATCCGGAGCTCGATGGACTCCCCCTCGCTTCTGAGCACTCCGGCGTACAACCTCGGGGTCTCGGCGCTCCATGGGCCGACGCCGGGTATGCGGAGGCTCTCGCCCGCCGGCAGGCCGGTGACGCCCAGCTCCGGGATGTCGACGACGGCCGGGACGTCGGTCTCGACGCGGAGGATGCCTTCTCCTGCCTCGTGATCGAAGTCGGCTTGGACGAAGTGGTCGCCGATCGCACCCACTGGACGTTCCAGGAGGGAGACCGAGCGGAAGACCCCCGAGATCCACCACATGTCCTGGTCTTCCAGGTAACTCGCCGCCGACCACTGGTGCACCCGGACGGCCAGGACGTTCGGCCCCTCCCGCAGGGCGTGCGTCACGTCGAACTCGGTCGGCAGCCTGCTGCCGGTGCCCCAGCCGAGCTCCACTCCGTTGAGCCACACGGTGAAGTGGGAGTCCACGCCTTCGAACCGCAACACCCAGCTCGCGGCTCCAGGCCTGTCCACCTCGAAGGCCCGGCGGTACTCCCCCGTCGGGTTGGCGTCCGGCGGGTGAGGCGGGTCGATCGGGAACGGGTAGATCACATTGGTGTACGCGGGTCTTCCCCATTGCGCCTGCCCGCGCTCCCGCAGGGTGCCGTCGGGACCGCGGAGGCCTTCCATCTGCCACGACCCGGGCACCCGCAGCGTGGCCCAGGCGGAATCGTCGAAGTCAGGACTCTCGAAGCCGTCGCTCATTTCCCGAAGACGGGGAGCCAGGTGAAATGTCCAATAACCGTCCAGGGGGATGGAGCGGGCACTGCTGGCCGAGCCGGCGCGGGGCTTCAGTCGGCCTGCGCCTGGCTCGAAGGATGAGACGTTACGGTCTGCTTCGCTGAAGGACAATGTTCCACCGGCCCATGAAAGATGATGGATGGGATCCGCACGCTCGCCCGCTACCTGGTGAACCACCCCTTCGGGTGGGGGGAGCGCTGGGGCTGCCGTGGCACAGGTTGCAGGGGCGGGGCCGGTGCCGTGAAGGTTCACGAGGCAGGTACCGTGAACGTTCACGACACTGGCGTGAAACACAACCTAAACATCGGTGGTTTGGCTGTCAATAGTCGGGATTCGGGCGGATTCCGCAGGTTGTCGCGAGCGACGACGGCTTGTGGCCCTGTTCCGTCAGTACGATCGATCCAGGCACCGAACCTAGGACGGCGATGGCGAAACGCGTGACGATCAACGACGTGGCCCAGGCCGCCGGGGTCTCCCGGCAGACCGTGACCCGGGCCATCAACGACATGGGAGAGATCAACGAACAGACCAAGCAGCGCGTGCTGGAAGCCTGCCAGCGGCTCGGATACCGGCCGAGCCGGTTCGCCCGCAACCTGGTCGTGCGGAAGAAGACCCGCGCGATGGGGTATCTGGTGGCCTCCTTCCGTAACCCGTACTTCACCGAGATCGCCGGCGACCTGCTCAACACCGCGGCCGAGCGCGGCTGGCACGTGGTGATGGCCTCGACGGAGACGGAGGACGAGGCGAGCGCGCTCGACATGCTGTCCGGCCAGGTGGACCTGTTCGTCGGGCACTTCGCCCAGGACGACGACGATCTCCTCAAGACCAGCCGCGGCATCCCGCTCGTGATGCTGGAGCGGACCGGCAGCCTGCCCGGCATGCACTCCGTCGAGGTCGACATCCGCGACGGCGTGCGTGAAGCGATCGAGTCCCTGCGCGGCAAGGGCGCGCGGCGCATCGGCATGATCGATTCCGCCTACTCGCTGCGCTTCTCCCCCACCTACCTGCCTTCCCCGCGGCGCGGGTACTTCGAGGAGTTCGCCGGGGCCGAATCGGCGGACATGGTCGTCATCGGCGAGGAGTCGATGGCCGGTGGCGGACAGGCGTTCGCCGAACTCGTCGGCGCTCATCCGGAGATGGACGCGGTGCTGGTCTTCAACGACCTCATGGCGATCGGCGCGGTGCAGGCCTCGCACGCCCTCGGCATCGACGTCCCCGGTCAGGTGCGGATCTGCGGCATCGACGGTCTCACCCTGGGCGAGGCCGTGCATCCGACGTTGACGACGATGTCCATCGATCGCCACGCGCTGGTGAGCAACGCACTGGACATCGCCGACGCGCTCGCCACCGCCGACTTCGCCGAGCTGCCGTCCATGCGGCGTACGGTGCGCCCACGCATGCTGTGGCGCGAATCCGCTTGACGCACGCTCATTGACACATAAGCACCCGCTCTTTACGGTGAGGTTTCGCACGGTGGCCGTGAACGTTCACGGTCACCATGATTCCCCCTTGGAGAGCTGTTCATCGTGCCCTTGCCCTACAGCACAGTCCGTCGCGCGCATCGGGTTTTCCCGCAGGTGCGCCTGACCGCCGTCAAGACCGGGACGGACGCGTCATGACCCGTCGTAGAGAGCTCATCAACCGGGCGTGGAAGTTCGCCTACGGCGACCCCGCCGGCGCGGTCGACGAGGACTTCGACGACGGAGACCTCTACGACGTCGGCCTGCCGCACTCCTTCGGCATCCCGTATTTCATGGAGACCGGCTTCTACGTCGGCCGCGGCGTCTACCGGCGGGTCCTCGACATACGTCCCGAGGATCTCGGCAAGTATCTCGCGCTGGAGTTCCAGGGCGTGTTCCAGGATGCCGAGGTGTACGTCAACGGGAGGCAGGTGGGCCGGCACCTCGGCGGCTACACGGCCTTCGCGATCGACATCTCCAACGCCGTACGCGCCGGGGCCAACCAGCTCGCCGTACGGGTCAGCAACGAATGGAATCCGCGGCTGGCGCCCCGCGCCGGAGAGCACACGTTCAACGGCGGCATCTACCGCGACGTCGCGCTGATCGTGGCCGAGCGCACCCGCATCGCCTGGTACGGCACGTTCGTCACCACTCGACAGTTGCTGGACGGCAACGCCGTCATCGAGGTGGCCACCGAGCTGGTCAACGACGGCGACGCGGACTTCGAGGGCGACCTGACCGCCGAGATTTGCCTGGCCGGGGAGCCGGTCCTGCGGTTGAGCCAGAGCGTGTCGGTGCCGGCCGGAGCCACGAGCACGTGCCGCCAGGAGTTCACCCTGCCTCAGGCGCGACTGTGGCATCCCGACACGCCGCACCTCTACACGCTGGAGCAGCGCCTGACCCAGGATGAGCGCTGCCTGGACGAGGCCGTCACCACCTTCGGGGTGCGCACCGTCGAGTTCACCGCCGACCAGGGCTTCTTCCTGAACGGCGAGCACCTGCCGATCCACGGCGCCAACGTGCACCAGGACCGTGCCGGGTGGTGCGACGCGGCGACCCACAGCGGCATCCGCCGCGATGTGGCGCTCATCCGCGAGAGCGGCATGAACTTCATCCGCGGCTCGCACTACCCCCACCACGAGCAGTTCGCCGCCGAGTGCGACCGCCAGGGCATGCTGTTCTGGTCGGAGCTGTGCTTCTGGGGCATCGGCGGGGAGAGCGCCGAAGGGTTCTGGACCGCCAGCGCCTACCCACCGCACGAGGCCGACCGCGCGGAATTCGAGGACAGCTGCCTGCGAGCGATGACGGAGATGATCCGCGTCAACCGCAACCACCCCAGCATCATCGCGTGGAGCACCGGCAACGAGGTGTTCTTCAGCGACGACGAGGTGATCCCGCAGGCCAAGGACCTGACCCGTCGCCTGGTCGACCTGGTGCACGAGCTCGACCCCACCCGGCCGGCCGCGGTGGGCGGCGCCCAGCGCCGTGGCTTCGACGAACTCGGGGATGTGGCCGGCTACAACGGCGACGGGGCATCGCTCTACCACAAGCCGCCGTGGCCCAATCTGGTCTCCGAGTACGGCAGCCTCGTCGAGGACCGCCCCGGCGCCTACGGCCCGCGGTACGCCCACGGCGTCGAAACCCCGCACCCCTGGCGGTCGGGCATCGTGCTCTGGTGCGGCATGCATCACGGCAGCATCGTGGCCGACATGGCCCGCATGGGCTTCATCGACTACTTCCGCCTCCCGCTGCGGTCCTGGTACTGGTACCGTCGCGAGCTTCGGGGCGTCGAACCGCCCCCGTGGCCGCTCCCCGGCACCGCGACCGCCCTGCGGCTGAGCGCGGACCGCATGACGATCGCCACCGACGGCACCGACGACGCCCAGATCATGGTGGAACTCCTCGACGCGTCAGGCCACGTGGTCGCGGACGAACGCCCTGTGCGCATCGAGGTCGTCGAGGGCGGCGGCGGCGTCTTCCCCACCGGAACCTCGATCACGCTGTCCCCCGAAAACCGCGGCCTGCTCGACGGGATCGGCGCGATCGAGTTCCGCTCCTACTTCGCCGGCCCCAACACGCTGCGGGCCGTCGCGGACGGGCTGGCCCCGGCGGAGCTGACCATCGAGGCCGTCGGCGGGGAACAATGGCGTGGCCAGTCTCGCCGTCTGGCCCCCGGCCCGCCCTCGCGCTCGTTCGTGCCCTCCTCCGGCGCCCCGCGCCTGCTGTCGGCCAAACGGCCCGTCTTCAGCAGCGGCTCACTGCCCGACCGTCCGGCGCACCTGATCACGGACTACTCCACCGGCGAGGGCTGGATCAGCGCCACGAACCAGCCGGGCGCCTGGATCCGCGTCGACCTCGAGGGCCTGTGGCGAGTGGACACCGTCACGGTGCTCCTCGGCGAGCCGGACGCCGTGCCGTACCGGCTGGAGGTCTCCGGCGGACAGGCCGCCGAGGAGGTGGCCACCGGCACCACCGAGCGGCGGATGTCGTTCGACCTGCGAGGCCGCGCGCTGCACGCGGTGAAGCTCGTGTTCCCAGGGGCTCCGGCCGAGGTCAAGGAGGTGAGAGTCCATGGTCGCTGACCACCCCTGATCACAGCCTCCTCCAACACGCTTCAGGCCATGGGGGCAGATCGAGCCGGACGGGCTCGTCGCGGTCGACCGGCGGCGCAGACTCGTTCTCCCTGGAGAACACCCCGGGCGACACGAGCGAGCACCTCACCGCATCCCCACATGTCGGCCCCCACGCTGGACACCGCAGGCCCGGGACATCTCCCTCACCATCGGACAATGCACGGATCACGGTCGCCCTGCCGGCGGGCACGTCCCTGCGCACCCGTCCTTTCCCTCTGCTCAGGAGCATTTGTGCCTCAGCCGAAACCGGTCTACGCCGGCTACCTGCTCGTCTACTTCGTCGGGAGCCCCGCCGCCGACGACGAACGGATCCGGATGGCGCTCAGCCTCGGCAACGATCCGTTGCACTACCGGGAACTGAACGCCGGAAAGCCGATCCTGACCTCCGACCTCGGCACCAAGGGAGTGCGCGACCCTTTCCTGATCCGCTCCCCTGAGGGCGACAGGTTCCACCTGATCGCCACGGATCTGCTGACGTCCGGCGGCGACGAGGACCCGGTACAGCTCACTTGGGACAGAGCCGAGCGCACCGGCAGCAAGTCGATCGTGGTCTGGGATTCCACGGACCTGGTCAACTGGACCGGTCAGCGCCTCGTCAAGGTGTCCGGCGACACCGCGGGCAACACCTGGGCACCGAAGGCGTGCTACGCCGAAGAACTCGGCAAGTACGTCGTCTTCTGGGCCTCGAAGCTCTACGCCCAGGACGACCCGGATCACACCGGAACGACACACAACCGGATGCTGTACGCCACCACCACCGACTTCCGCGAGTTCAGCGAACCCAGGATCTGGCACGATCCAGGGCATGCGGTCATCGACTCGGCCGTGATCAAGCACAACGGCGTCTACTACCGTTACACCAAGGACGAGCGGGACCAGACGCCTTCCGCGCCCAGCGCCAAGCTCATCACCGCCGAGAAGTCCCGAGAACTGACCTCCACCACTTATGACTTCGTGGCCGACCGCATCGGCGACGGGGAGATCGACCGTGGCGAAGGACCGGCCGTGTTCAAGTCGAACACCGAAGAGAGGTGGTACATGTTCATCGACGAATTCGGAGGGCGCAACTACGTCCCGTTCGAGACCACCGATCTCGACTCCGGAAAATGGATGCCCTCGACGAGCTGCCAACTGCCCCCTGGAGCCAAGCACGGCTCGGTGCTCCCCCTCACCCGGGCGGAGTACGACCGGCTGCTGAGCGCTTACGGCGGCCAAGAGAGCGATTCCTGATCACGCACGATCGACCGCCGTCCTCTCCGCCCCCTTGCCACGCGCCGGTCATGGTGGCGCTGAGCTTCCGGGCGGACAAGACGCGTTGGGCGCACCACCACAGCGGTGCACCCAACGCGGCCGTTCATGGCGTCGTCGCGCACAGGCCACAGCCATCACCGTGGCCCTCGCCCTGGTAGCCGCCGGACCACAGGTCGGTGGTGCGGTAGGTCGCGGCGCAGGGCCGTCGGTCGACAGAGTGGACGGTGCCTGGCCTGGGCGCCTTCGTGAGGCTCAGGCGCGGGTCCAGCGTTGGTTGGCGCCGCCGTTGCACGACCAGATGGTCAGCTTGGTGCCGTTGGCGGTGGCGTTGTTCGGCACGTCCAGGCACTTGTTCGCCCCGACGGCGGTGATGGTGCCGTCGGAGTTGAAGCGCCACTTCTGGTTGTCCTGGCCGTTGCAGTCCCAGATGATGACGTTGGTGCCGTCGGCGGTGCCCCGGTTGTACACATCCAGACACTTGCCTCCGTAGACCCGCAGCTCGCCGCTCGCGGTCGCCGTCCACTGCTGGCTCGCCTGGCCGTTGCAGTCCCAGATCTGCGCCTGCGCGCCGTTCGCCTGCGAGACATCAAGACACCTGCCCGACCCCACGCCCCTGATCGTCCCGGTGGGCGGGGGCGTGACGATGCCCCCTCCGGTCACGACGTACATGGCCGCCCCGTGTCCGGGGACCGACGCGCTGATCGTCCCGGACGAGGAGGACGTCGTGTGCGCCCACAGGTCGCGCACCGAGTAGGAGGACGCGGACCCCAGCCCCAGGGCGGCGGCGGTGGTGGAGACCGTCGAGGTCGAGGTGCCCCGGTTGAGCAGGACGACCGCGACCGAGCCGTTCGACATCGGCTTGCGCCAGATCTCCAGGTTGCCGTTGTCGCTGATCTTGTGGCCCTGTCTGCCGCCCCAGTCCTGGTTGACCGCGATGACCTCGGTGTTGGTGAGGATCGTACGCGTGTCGGCGCTCATCGTACGGATGTCGTTTCCGGCGATGAGCGGCGCGTTCAGCAGCGACCACAGGCTGAAGTGCGCGCGGCCCTCGGTCCCCGTCACCCCGCCGACGCCCACCTCCAGCATGTCCGGGTCGTTCCACCCGCCGGGACCCGAGTACGTGTCGAGCCCGACCTGCTGGTCCAGGATGCCCGTGATCGAGTTCCAGTTGGCCGCGATGTCGCCGGTGTTGCGCCAGGAGTTGCCTACCGGCATCCCCCAGGTCCACACGCTCTCCTGGCCCCAGTTGCACAGGCTGTACACGATCGGACGCCCGGTGGCGGCCAGCGCGTCCCGCATGGCCGTGTACCGCTGCTGCCCGTTCTGGCCCCGGTGATCACCGCAGTTGTCGTACTTCAGGTAGTCGATCCCCCAGGACGCCCACAGGGCCGCGTCCCGTCGCTCGTTGCCCAGGCTGGCCGGGTACCCCGCGCACGTCGTGGTTCCGGCCGAGGAGTAGATGCCGAGCTTGAGCCCCTTGGAGTGGACGTAGTCGGCCACGGCCTTGATGCCGTTGGGGAACTTCTGCGGATCCGGCACCAGGTCGCCGTTGGAGTTGCGGTTCTTGGTGGACCAGCAGTCGTCGATGTTGACGTAGGTGTAGCCCGCCGCCGCCATGCCGCTGGAGACCATGGCGTCAGCCGTCTGACGGATCAGGGAGTCGTTGACGTTGCAGCCGAAGCTGTTCCAGTCGTTCCAGCCCATCTGGGGCGTGCGGGCCAGGCCGTTGTCCAGCGCGGCGGCCGGCGACGTCTCACTGCCGATCGCGACGACGGAGCCGGCCGCGAGTACCGCCGCCACTGCTAAGCCAAGGATTCTGCGCATCTGATTCCTCTACCTGCCGGGGTGTCGGGGGAGATCTCCGGGCGATCCACCGGGATGTCATGCGTCAAGAGCGGGTCCAGCGCTGGTTGGCGGCGCCGCCGCAGGACCAGATCTGGAGCTTCACGCCGTTGGCGGTGGAGTAGTTCGGCACGTCCAGGCACTTGTTCGCACCCACGGCGGTGATGGTGCCGTCGGAGTTGAAGCGCCACTGCTGGTTGGTCTGGCCGTTGCAGTCCCAGATGATGACGTTGGCGCCGTCGGCGGTGCCGGCGCCGTAGACGTCCAGACACTTGCCGCCGTAGACCCGCAGCTCACCGCTCGCGGTCGGCGTCCACTGCTGGTTTGCCTGGCCGTTGCAGTCCCAGATCTGCGCCTGCGCGCCGTTCGCCTGCGAGGCGCCGGAGACATCAAGGCACCTGCCCGACCCCACACCCCTGATCGCGCCCGCACCAGGGGTGCCGCTCCCCGGCTGGCCGATGCTGCCCGATACCGATTGAAGCGCGCCGTACCAGGCGGCGGCCATCTTGTCGTAGCCGTTGGCGGTGGGGTGGATGCCGTCGATCAGATCGGAGGTGGTCAACTTGCTGTGCATGTCGACCAGGTGGACACGTTTGCCGCTGTTCACCTTGCTCTGGACGATGCCGGGGATCGCGGCATTGAAGGTGCGGGCGGCGGACTCCTGGCCGGAGTTGGACAGCGGGATGATGGTGGCGACGAAGACGTCCGCGTCGGGCACGGCTGTGGTGATGTGGTCGATCAGCGTGGACAGCCGCTGCGGGGCACCGGCCACGTTGTAGTTCTGCAGGACATCGTTGGTGCCGATGTGCAGCAGCACCGTGCGCGGTGTGTACGTACGCAGCCAGCCGGTGATGTTCGCGTCGATCTGGTCGATCCGCCACCCGGGATGGCCCTCGTGATCGTGGTCACCCAGGCTGCCCGGCCCGTTGAACTGCGACCCGACGAAGTCGACCGTGTAGCGGCCGGCGGCCAGGCGCTGCCATAACCCGATCCGGTACCCGCCCGGCACCTGCGTGCCCTCGGTGATCGAGTCGCCCAGCGGCATGACCCGCACCCCGCCGTTGGACTCCGCGACGGCTACCCCCGCCCCCATCGCCGTACCCGCTACCACCAAGGCCACGGCCATCAGCGCGGCGGCACACCATCGTCCCCACGTACGCATGCTCCCTCCCTCGTGGCGGTCAGGGGGCAGGTCGAATCGAGTAGCAATTTTTGCGCTAATGCCCTTGCGCTCCGGCCTGCCTGTTGCGGACACGAGGACCTCCTTCGGTGAGGATCGGCGACTTGGCATCGTGCTGAGTGGTCGCCGTAACCGGCCCACGGCGGGCACGGTCGGGTGCCGTCCCCTTCGGCATGCCGGCGGCGGCTTCCGATGCCGTTGTTAGCGTTAACATCACTGTGGTCAATCCGGGGCTCCTTCCACACGGGCCTGCTGAGGTGGTGGTGTGGCGGAGCAAACATGACGCGAGAAGATCCGTCAAGGGCCCGCTCTCTTCCGCCGCGTGCCGACGCGGGCCGATCAGAGCTGACCGGGCGCGGTCGCACTGTCACGGCGGGCGAGCTGATGAAACGTTCATCCGGCGGCGGCGTGGCACGCCCGGGACGCACCAGCGCACCGGCCTCCTGGGCGCCGACTGCCCGATCGAACCGATTCTCTCATTGGAAGGTCGTGCAACCCGCGGTCCAGGCGGGTTCCAGGTCGGCTCCGGGCGGAAACCGGCCGTCGAGTTCGAGCATCACCATCCCGTGCGCGAACGCCCACACCGCGCGGGCCAGATCCGCGCGGCCGTGCATGGCGCGCAGGATGGGACCGGCGGCCCGCTCCTCGAGTCCTTCGGGCAGCAACAGCCGCGGCAGCGGATTGGTGGTTGTCAGCCGGTAGAGGTGCGGCCGCGCCAATGCGAAGCTCCGGTAGGCGCGTGCGCAGGGCAGCAGCCCGGGCTCGGCGGCCTCGAGCGCCTCGGTCATCTCGGTCAGCCCGATCACGGTCAGCTCCAGCTCGACGGCCGCCTTGTCGGGAAAGTGCTTGTAGAGCGACGGCGCCCGGATGCCGACGCGCTCGGCGATGCTCCGCATGGACATCGCCTCGCGGCCGTCGGCCTCCAGCAGCTCCAACGCGGCCGCGACGATCTGCTCGCGGCGCTCAACCACGCCGCACCACCCGTCCGACTACGAGCCGCGTCGCCCAGCCGAGCCCGGCGGTGAACAGCGGCGGCCAGGCGATCGGTGAGAGGGAGTAGCCGACCAGGATCACGACCGGAATCCAGCCGGAGTTCGCGACCGCGACGATCCAGCGCCGCCCGCCCGCGACCTTGCCGGACAGATCCGGCAGCAGGAAGAACGCCACCGCCGCCGCCGTGGTCGGCAGCCCGTACTTCGCCGACTCGAACACGGCGAACGCTCCGAGGAATCCGGCGAGCAGCACCCACCCCGCCCAGCGCACCCACGCGCCCCATCCCCGGCCCCGCATGGCCTCAACGCTCATGACGTCCCCCTTCGCGATGGCTAACGGTGTTAGCTGATGTCGATCAGCATAGGCTAACACCGTTAGCCTTTCTAGAGTCGGGCAGCCGCTCGCCGAGGCACGGCAGGCGGTCACGGTCCTGGCTGAGCGGACGCGGCGTGCGCACCGCAGGCGGATATGGATCTCGGGATGAGTGCGCCGCCGCGAGTTTCGGGTCTCTCGTGCCCAGGCCTACCGGCTCATCGACCTCGCGGCCCGCTGCAGCGGTTCGACCACCTGCTCGTCGGTGTTCTGGGTGAAGTCGGTGCACCAGGAGCCAGTGGCCCGCAGAGTGGAAGGCGTCTCCAAGCAGGTCACCTCGATCACCGTACGGCCCGCAAGGTCGATCGGTGCGCGATCGCCGCGAAAGCGGCGAGCACGGCGCGACACCTCGGCCTGCTCGCGCTTCTCCACTTCGGACATCTCCTCATGCGTCACATCCGCCCATCGAACGACATCCGCATTGATCACGCATACGCCGCCCTCTCCGACCGCGCCGAATCCCAGCTTGCGGGGATCGCCCTTGGGCGGCAGTACCTGGCAGGGGTCACCATCATCATGGTCAGCGGGGAACCCGACCTGGCGACTGCCGATGAGCTAGAGGAGTTTGTCCGCCGAGTCCACCGGGCCGGCGATGAAGTCGTCATGGACCTGGCCGGCACTGCCACGGCCGGCCACAAGGCTGAACGGTCCCGCCCCAGCTCGCTCGAGAAGGAGCGGGGCGTCAGGGCGTCTGCGTCGAGAATCGCCGGTATGGCCCGCACCGAGCCGTCTGCGCCGACCAGATCAGGCCGAACGGGCCGGGGTTAAAGGTCTTTCGCCCCTGAGGGGATCAGCCAGCGGGAGGGAGAATGGACATTGCCCGCGAAGCGGGCGAGGGAGTCACTCGCTCCGCGGGTCTGACAGGTTTTGTCTCCAGACCCTCATGAGGAGCCCGGATGGAGCTCGTCGAGGAAACCTCCCATCGATTCCGTGTCGACAGGCATGGGGCCATGCGAGTGCCCGGAATCGTGTTCACCTCCCGCGCACTGCTGCCTGAGGACGAGGCGCTCCAGCAGGTGATCAACGTGGCGACCCTGCCGGAGATCGTCGGCGCCTCGTACGGGATGCCCGATCTCCACTGGGGGTACGGCTTCCCGATCGGCGGCGTGGCGGCCACCGACGTGGCAGCGGGTGGTGTCGTCTCGCCCGGTGGGGTCGGGTTCGACATCTCCTGTGGGGTGCGGCTGCTGGCCGCGGACGTGGACAGTGAAGGGCTGCGCCGCGACCGGCTGATGGATCTCCTCGACGTCACGATCCCGCGGGGCCCGAGCAGGGACGCGGTCTGGCAGTCGCCCGGCCGTACCCGGCTCGAGAACATCCTGTACGGCGGCGCCCGCTACGCCGTCGAGCAGGGCCACGGCGTCGCCCGCGATCTGGAGCGCTGCGAGGACCGCGGAGCGGTCGCCGACGCCGATGCCTCTCACGTGAGCACGCGGGCCATGGAACGCGGCCAGGGTCAGGTGGGCAGCCTGGGCTCGGGCAACCACTTCCTGGAAGTGCAGGCGGTCGACCAGGTCTACGACGAGAAGGCGGCAGCCGCCTTCGGGCTGCGCGCCGGCCAGGTGTGCGTGATGATCCACTGCGGATCGCGCGGGCTCGGGCACCAGATATGCACCGACCACGTCCGCGCGATGGAGGTGGCCATGCCCCGATATGGCATCGAGGTTCCGGATCGGCAGCTCGCCTGCGCGCCGGTCGGCTCCCCCCAGGGCCGGGCGTACCTGGGGGCGATGGCCGCTGCCGCCAACTATGGCCGGGCCAACCGTCAGCTGCTCGGCCAGGCGGTGAGGCGCGCGTTCGCCGAGGTCACAGGCGCGGAACTGGAGTTGGTGTACGACGTCTCGCACAATCTCGCCAAGATCGAGAAGCACGACGGCAGGCTGCTGTGCGTCCACCGCAAGGGCGCCACCCTCGCCCTGCCGCCCGGCCATCCAGATCTGCCCGCCGACCTGGCGGCCGTCGGGCAGCCGGTGCTGATCCCCGGGACCATGGGCACGGCGTCGTACGTGCTGGTCGGCGTCCCCGGCGGCGAGGCGTTCCATTCCACCTGCCACGGCGCGGGCCGTACCCAGAGCCGTCACCGGGCGGCGCGCTCCATCCGCGGCCGTGAACTGCGCGATCGGCTGGAGGCCCGCGGCATCGCCGTGCGCGGCTCCACCTGGCGAGGCCTGGCCGAGGAGACCCCGGCCGCGTACAAGGACGTCGACGAGGTGGTGACCGCCGCCGAGTGCGCGGGATTGTGCCGCAAGGTGGCCAGGCTGGTGCCGCTGGGCGTGGTCAAGGGGTGAGAGATGACCCGCGGGCATCGTACGCTGCCGCACACGGCCGACACCCGCATCCAGGCCTGGGCGCCGACGGCCATGGAGTGCATCGCCGAGGCGGTCGTCGCCATGAGCGACAGCTTCCTGGACACGGCAGGTGGGGTCGCGTGCGCCGAGCAGCGCGTGTGCGTCGCGCCGGGCCGCCCGGAGGACCGGCTCGTCGCCGCGCTCGATGAGGTGATCTACCGGATGGACACCACCGGCCAGGTTCCCATCCGCGCCACGCCGGAGGAGGACGGGCTGCTGCTGGCGACGGCAGAGGTCGAGACGATGGCGCAGATCGGGGCGGTTCCCAAGGCGGTCACCCTGCACCGGCTGGCTTTCGAGCAGCGCGGGGACCAATGGATGTGCACGGTCACCCTTGACGTGTGACCGCCGGCCGACGCTCGGGTCCTGCCTCCGGAGTCGGCATGCCGAATGTGGGAAGAGCGTCCCTTGAGGGGAGAGGACCAACGGAGGTGCA